>JBMOGB010000012.1:0-33725 GCA_049318585.1 Bacteroidia bacterium
AATATTTTTTACAAACATTGCAACAAGAAACCAATGGTAAAAAATTAGGTTTTATTGCACAAGAAATTGGTAGAGAAATAAACACCATTGGTAGCAAAAGCAATGATAGTAATATGCAACGTTTGGTAGTGGAAATGAAAGACGAATTGGAGAAAATAAAGGAACAAATAAATAATATTTGTTAAGAGTTTTAGCCACAGATTTCACAGATTACACTGAAAAATTGATTGATTAAATGAATAATATTTGATAACTTTTTTTGCCACATCCCGATAGCTATCGGGAAACAATGATTTGTTAATTGGTATGAGAAAATTAAAAGTTCCAGAGGAACGTGGTATTTTGTAGCCACCAGTTTTAACTGGTGGTAAAAGGAATATTTTAAATCAGAAACCTCCCAAAATCTTTAGGAAAGCCTAAGGCTTTCCTAAAGATTTTGGGAGGTTTCTGAGAGGTTATATTATTTTTTTCAACGGGTTGAAACCCGTTGTTACAAAATGATTCGTTCCTCTGGAACTCTTTAAATTTTAAAGAAAAGAAGTAGAAAACAATAATATTTACAAAAACTTGAAATAAGTAAATAAATGAATAAAGTAATTATATTTTGTGCGCCAAGTGGAAGCGGAAAAACAACCATTGTAAAGCATTTGTTAAGTGTAAATAAACAATTGGCTTTTTCGGTTTCGGCATGTACGCGTGCGCAAAGAGCCAATGAAGTAAATGGAAAAGACTATTATTTTTTAAGTCATGAAGACTTTAAAAACAAATTGGTACATGGCGAATTTTTGGAATATGAAGAAGTTTATGGCGGAAATTTTTATGGCACTTTAAAATCTGAAATTGATAGAATTTGGAGCGAAGGTAAAGTAGTAATTTTTGATGTAGATGTGGTAGGTGGTTTAAATTTAAAAAAATATTTTCAAGAAAAAGCATTGGCCATTTTTGTAAAACCACCAAGCATTGAAACATTGGCAGAACGCTTAAAAGATAGATCGACTGAAACAGAAGAAACGCTGCAAGTAAGAATTGGAAAAGCGGTGTTAGAATTGGCTTATGAAAGTAAATTTGAAACTGTTTTAGTGAACGAAAACTTATCGAAAGCATTGGATAAAGCTGAACAATTAGTAACCGATTTTATAGCAAAATAAATGAAAATTGGTTTACTTTTTGGATCGTTTAATCCTATTCACACTGGCCATTTGCTCATAGCAAATTACATGGTGGAATATACCGAAATTGATAAAATTTGGTTTGTGGTAAGTCCGCAAAATCCTTTTAAAATAAACGATGATTTGTTGGATGAAAACTTGCGTTTACAAATGATTGAATTGGCCATTGCCGATGATGAAAGATTTGAAACTTGTGATATTGAATTTACATTACCCAAGCCAAGTTACACTACTTTAACCTTAACTACGCTTTCTGAAAAATATCCTGAACATCAATTTACGCCAATTATTGGTGGCGATAATTTACAAAGTTTTCATTTATGGAAAGATTATGAAACCATATTGAACAACTATCAATTATTCGTTTATCGCAGGGTTGGATTTCATGAAAATCCATTATTGGCCAATCATAAAAACATCAAAATATTTGAAGTTCCATTGCTCAATATATCCTCTACTTATGTTCGCGAAACATTGCAAGCAGGCAAATCAATTAAGTACTTAGTTCCAAAATTAGTCAGAGAATTTATTGAAGAAAAAGGTTTGTACAGGATTGGTTGATTGAGTTGATTGGTTCATAAAGTTGATTTGTTTTCGCATTAGCTGGCATCTTGCGAGTGTGAGTATTGACAAGCCTCTGACTGACTATAATTTTTAATTGACCAATGTTTCTTGAATTACATTTTTTACTTTTCCAATCTCTTTTTCTGTGAGCGTATCAAAGCGTTTTATTAATCGTATCCTGTCAATTGTTCGTATTTGGTCAATGGCAATCCAACCTTTTGTGGTTTTGTTCTGTACTTCAACCCTTGTTGGATATGGTTTTGAACTGCTCGTCATTGGTGCAACAATAATTGTTTGCAAATACTTGTTCATTTCATTTGGTGATAAAACTACACAAGGTCTTGTCTTTTTCATTTCGCCTCCAATCGTTGGATCAAGATTAACCAATACAATGTCATATTGATTTATTATTTCCATTCTTCAAAATTTTCATCTTCAAAAACATCATCTATTAATAGTTGGTCATCACCATTTTTGTGCATTTTTTCAAATACTTTTTCCCAACCTTTTCTAGGCTCAGCCTTAGGTTTTAAAATCATGTAGCCTTTTTCAAGAATCAATTCAACTTTATCGCTGATGTTATATTTTTCAAGAATAGTTTTAGAAAATCTAATTCCTTTTGAGTTACCAATATTTATTACAGAGAGTTCCATTGTTGCTAATTTGTTATTACAAAGTAATTACAAATAGTTTTATTTTCCAAATAATATTTTCTCGACTTTGCTCGAAATAACTTTCAACGCATTCAGTTCGAGCGAAGTCGAGAACCAAGTCTAATAAAATTTATTTATCCAACAACCTTCTGTGGTAATTGATTTGGCCTAAGTGATAACTTAAATGGCATAGAAAACGTGTGATGTAAAATCCTGTTGTGTTGCTTCCCATAAAATCATAAGGATATGTTTTTAACAAATCTTGTTCAATCATTTTATCAAAAGCTTGGTTCACTATTTCTTGTGCATTTTTCAATTGTTCTAATAAAATATCCTTGCTTATATTTTTATCAGCAAACTCAGATTCTCTGTTTCGAACATAATTTGTATGTAGCAAAGTAGCTCCAATAAAATGGTTCAAACTTCCAATTAAATGCAGAACTAAATTCCCACCTGAATTGCTGATATTTTCTTTAGTAATCCAAAGGTTTTCGCTGTTAGAATATAAACTAATTTCCTTTGCTAGGTTTTCAATTTCTAAATTGTAAAGTTGTTGGAGAGTTTGAGTTTGCATGGTTTTTGGGTGATTGAATGATTATATTAAGCAACTTTACTTTTTAAAGATTTTCTGAGTCCAAACTTTTTTGTCGTTAAATAAATGCAAAAAGTAAATACCTTTCTGTAAGTCTTGCAAGTCCTCAATTTTTGTTGTTGACATGCCACTTTTAATTTCTTGTCCTAATAAGTTTGTAATTGTGAAATTGAATTTAAATTCTTTATTGTCAATGTAAATATAATCAGTAAATGGGTTTGGATATATTTTAATCATTGAATTTTTTATTTCATTTACACCAACAATAGGTAAACGATTTCCATAACTTGAAACAAACTCAACAGAACAATTCCAATAGACATTGAATTTCCAAAACCTTCTCTCAGTGCAACCAGCTGGGCAATCGCCCCAGCCTTTGGAATAAATAATTTCGATATGGTCTGAATAAATTGAATCTGTAATGTCGTTGCCATCTCCAGCAAATGAATTCAATTCAGAATAATCAACACCTGAAACCCCATTAAATATTTTTGTTAAACCCAATATGTTATAGTTGCTGTCAGAAATAAGCGTCAAAATGTGAGATGGTGAAAATTTTAAAGCAAAATAGTATTGCAATTTTAGATTATATTTATTCAATAAACTGTCGATTGTGTTATTGCCTGTAGGAGAAATTCCTTTTCGAATATTTTGCATCCAAACCAAGTTTGAATCTGCCCTGATGCTTATACGATTTAAATCTGGTCTTGGAAAAGAATGTACAGTATGAATTTTTATAATAGTGTCACGAGCTGCCAATGATGTTGCATTATAAATTGAAATCAATGCATTTAAAATTGTGTCAGTAATTTTTTCAGGGATTGATATGGTGTCTTTGTAAGTTGAATTATTTCTTAATAATCTTCTTAGCGTAATTCGATAGGCATCAGTTTTATATTTTGTTACAACACTGTCAGGAGCCAAACATGATGAAGGAACAACTTGTCCGTAGGCAATTGATGATGTAATTAATAAAATGGCAATGAGTAATTTTACTTTTTCCATAACAGAATGTTTTTTTATAGTTGTATATACGGTTGGAGTTATAAGAAGTTGGCTATTTGCTAATATTTTCTTTAGTAATCCAAAGAATTTCATCAGTTGAATATAAACTAATTTCCTTTGCTAAGTTTTCAATTTCTAAATTGTAAAGTTGTTGAAATGTTTGTGTTTGCATTTTGGGTTGATGGAGTTAATATGTTGATTGGTTAATTAAGTTTCGTATATTTAAGTATTAGTTTATTCATTACATTTTACCTCAAATACTTTATTTTGTATAGTATCAAAATGAATATTCAAGTTAAACAACCATGCTCCACCAAGCCCCAATATGCCAGTTTTTAAACCTAAATCAACTTGATAACTTAAATTCCCAGTTGTGTCTGTTTGATCGCCCAAGAGGTTTAAAACTTCAATTTTGGATTTACCAATAAGAATGCTATCATTAATGATATTATCTACCATTTTTCCACGTATACTTTCGTTTCCATTTAGCCATTCTTCCCTTTTGAAAACTACCTTATCATGCTGATTTTTCTCTACACACCCGAATGTGATAAAAATATAAGCCAACACTATTATCAAAAATCTTTCCATTCGGTTTTTTAAAATATGTAATTATGAGAGTTTATTATAATTATCAAAATTTGTTTTTCTAAGTAAAACATCTAACTATTAATAACTTTTCTTTTAGTTCTTGATGGACGAATATTTTTTAAAGCATTTTTTGCTTTCAGTTCGGCCATTAACTTTCTAAAGTCAATAAGCTCTTCGTCTGTCCATGGTTTTGATTGAACAGTGAAGTCAACATTTTTTTGTTCTCTAATAAGTCCCATTTTGTTTATGATTTAAAATATTGTGAAATTAATCGCATTGCAGCATTGGTTTCAATGAACATTCTAAGCTCTCTAAAATGTGTTGCGTAAAGTGTTTCTTTGTAGTGTTTTATTAATGTTGTCTTAGCATCAAAAGCAAGGAATCCTTCATAACCTTTGTCAACAGAAACCTTACAAGCATAAGCAACTAAATTTCCAGGAACTCCTAAATAAACTTTGTTTTTGTGCTTGTTGAACTTTGCACTTTCAATTAAGTGCATAAAAATATGGTCTTGCTTATCTTCAATACTAATAAGTCCTTGTATAATGTTTGGATTGTTTGCAGTTGTAAGTTTGTAAACTTCTTTTGTTTTATCTTTAATCTCTTTTGCCCATTCAAACTGCCAATCAGTTTTATTAATTTGTTTCAAGTCTTTTATTGTCAGTTGAACAACTTCCGTATCAAACACTTCTCCAGTAGTTGTGTTTTCAATAGAGTTTGTGAGCTTGTCTATCACAAAGTCAAGAGGTTTGTGACTTGTTTTTTTCATAATTCAAATATACCAATTATTGTTTTAAATACAATCAACAATTGGTCTTTAGTAGCATGCCGAATAATGCACTTTTGAATTAATTTCATATCTCTTAATTCCCAAATCCCATTTCTCATTTCCATTCACAAATCATCCATCAAAAATCAAAAATCATCCTTACATTCGCACCTCGATAAAAAATTATGGCAGAATTTAAAAAAGTAAAACGCAGCGAAAACTATTCAGCGTGGTATAATAATTTAGTAGAACAAGCAGATTTAGCACAACATTCGGCAGTAAAAGGTTGTATGGTTATAAAACCTTATGGTTATGCCATTTGGGAAAAAATGCAAGCTGACTTAGATAGAAGATTTAAAGAAACAGGTCATCAAAATGCATACTTTCCATTATTTGTTCCAAAAAGTTTGTTTGAAGCAGAAGAAAAAAATGCAGAAGGATTTGCAAAAGAATGTGCCATTGTAACACATTATCGTTTAAAAACTGATCCAGACAGACCAGGTAAATTAATGGTTGATCCTGAAGCAAAATTGGAAGAAGAATTGATTGTTCGCCCAACTAGTGAAGCCATTATTTGGAACACTTACCGCGATTGGATTCAAAGTTACCGCGATTTACCAATATTAATTAATCAGTGGGCAAATGTGGTTCGTTGGGAAATGCGTACACGTTTGTTTTTGCGTACCGCAGAATTTTTATGGCAAGAAGGACATACTGCTCATGCAACCAAAGAAGAAGCATTGGCCGAAACTAAACAAATGTTGGAAGTGTATGCCGACTTTGCTGAAAATGTGATGGCGGTGCCAGTAATTAAAGGAATAAAAACCGAAAACGAACGTTTTGCAGGTGCTGATGAAACTTTTTGTATTGAAGGATTAATGCAAGATGGTAAAGCTTTGCAAATGGGAACCAGTCACTTTTTAGGTCAAAACTTTGCGAAAGCATTTGATGTAAAATTTGTAAGCAAAGAAAACGTAAAAGATTATGTTTGGGCTACCAGTTGGGGCGTTTCTACCCGATTAATGGGCGCATTAATTATGTGTCATAGCGATGACGAAGGATTGGTTTTACCTCCAAGATTAGCTCCAATTCAAGTGGTAATTGTTCCTATAACTGGTAAAAAAGAAGAAGAAAAAGTTTTGGTTTTAGAAAAAGCCCGTGAGTATTTTTCTGCTTTAAAAGCAAAAGGCATTTTAGTGAAATTAGACGATAGAGATGGAATTTCTCCTGGTTATAAATTTGCTGATTATGAGTTAAAAGGTGTTCCGTTGCGCATTGCAATTGGTGCTAGAGATGTGGCTGCTGGAAATGTAGAATTAGCCAGACGAGATACCAAAACCAAAGAAGTAATTAGTGCGGAAAATTTACCTGAAACCATCGGTAATTTATTGAATGAAATTCAGGATAATATTTACAACAAAGCTTTAGAATACAGAGATTCACATATTCATGTTGTAAATACATGGGACGAATTTAAAGATGCACTTGATAACAAAACTGGTTTTGTAAGTGCGCACTGGGATGGAACCAGTGAAACTGAAGAAAAGATAAAAGAATTAAGCAAAGCTACCATTCGCTGTGTACCTTTAAATAATGTTCAAGAAGAAGGTGTTTGTGTGTTAACTGGAAATCCTTCAACTCAAAGAGTATTGTTTGCTAAAGCATATTAGAACTTATATTGGTAAGAAGTTTAATTTATGAAAATATTTTTTTTCGATAATAATCGCATACGCGTCAACTTAAGATTGATTTTTAAGATAGGAAACATTTATAAACATTGAGTTCCAGCGGAACGACTTTACGGTAAAAAACAAATACAAACACCTTCACAAAAACCCCAAAATATTTGCAAAATGCCAAGCCTAAGGTTTGGCATTTTGCAAATATTTTGGGGTTTTTGTGATATTTTTTTATCATAACACCACCAGCTTCACTAGTGGCTACTTAAATTTCGAAAATCCTTAAGTTGACAAATATGAGAAAATAATTGGGGAAAGCTCAATGTCCGTGGAGGTTGAGCATGTATAAACGACTTCAAATTGCATAAAAAAAGCTACCCAATTGAGCAGCTTTTTTTATTGAATAAATATTATTCAAATTATTTTTGACAGATGATTTGAACTTTCATTGCACCATCATTAGCTAAAGCTACTGAAGTAAATTTAATTAAACCAACTGTTCCATTTGAAGCTTGGAATGCTATAATATTGTTAGCTGCTATGTTTGCAAACTTATCGGTAGTACCACCTGTAAAATCAATACCATAAAAAGTATCATCAACTTTTGAAGTTTTGATATTATCAAAATCGGTAGCAGTTAATGAAGTAACTTTAAATTTAGTGCTGTTTTTAACAACCCAAGAAGTAATTTCTGCATCCCAAATTTGACCTGCACCATATGCAACAGTTGGTGATGCGAATGCATTTTTATCACTATTACCATAGTAATAAACGAAATCTATTTTACCTGGAGTTTTTCTTGCTGTACCAGTTGCACCAGCAGTGTAAGTATTAAAATTATCAGCTAAACCTAAAAATTTGTATTCAATAGTTGAGTTTGATTGAGCACCTAATTCAATTTCGTTTGAAACTAAAACAGCATTACCTCTAACAATGGTATAAACTAAAGAAGAAGTAATTGTTTTTAACTTTGAATCAGTAATAGTAGCTGTATAAGTTACTTTATCACCTATAACTAAATTACCAGAAATTACATCAGTCATTGTTGAAGTAGTTGTAAAATCAGTTACAGTGTCCATTTTGTCATTATTAAACATAACTTCAGTTGCACCAGTTCCAACTTTTCTTTCCATTTTTGCAGTTTTCATTGTAGCACCAGTTCCTAATTTAATAGCAATGGTCAAATTAGCCATACCATCACGGTTACTAATTACATTTTTACCTAAACTATCAGTTAAAGTCATTGTTGTGTCTTCGCCTAATAAAGCTGTAGCATCTTTTGAACATGAGGTTAAACCTACGATTCCTGCAAATAATATTGCACTAAATAATTTGATTGTTTTTTTCATTTATTTTAAAAATTTTGAGCCGCAAATGTAAAATTAAAAAATCAAAAAATCAATCATTTTATGAAAATTACTTTTTATATTATTTATACCTTTTCAAATTATTTCTGACAAATAACTTGAACTTTCATTGAACCTAATTCATCAGCTGCAATTTGAGTAATTTTTAAAAGACCAACTTTTCCATAAACATTTTTAAAAGCAAAAACATCATTAACAGAAAAATTAGTAATTTTATCGGTAGTTCCATTTAAAAAATCAATCGCATAAAAGGAGTCATCAACCTTGCTAAGGTTTTTAATTTTATCAAATGTATTTGCATCAATTGTTGTAACTTTAAATTTGGTATCATTTTGTCTCGACCATGTTAATATTTCATTGTTCCAAAAAGAATTTTCGAATAATACATTATTTGGAGAGGCTAAAACATTAAAATCAATGGGATCAAAATAATATACAAAATCAATATAATATGAATTTATACCTGCATTTCCAGAACCTCCATGAGAGTATGATTCAAAATTATTCACTAATCCTAAAAAGTTTTTATCCAAAAAAGTATTTAGTTGGCCAGCTAGTTCAATTTCGTTTGAAATTAACACTTCGTTACCTCTTTTTACAATATAAATTATGGAATTACTAGCTACAGTTAGTTTTGAATCGGTTACGGTAAGTGTATATGTAACTATAGTACCCTCAGTTAACGGAGTTGTTATTATATCGTTCAATACATCTACAGGTTTAAAGTCTTTAACTGTATCCATTCGGTCTGAATATACAATTATTTCTGGTGCATTTGTATCAATTTTTCTTTCCATTTTAGCCGTTTTAAGAGAAATACCTGCACTCATTTTTATATCAATAATAATATTTGCAGTTGCATCTTTTCTTAAAATAACATTTGTGCCTAAACTATCGGTTAAAGTTACAGTTGTGGCTACGTATGGTATGGTATTATTTATAACTATTTCATCTTTTGAAGGATCTCTAACACAAGATGTTAAGGCTGCAAATCCTATAACTATAATTAAAGTGTAAATTTTATTCATGATATTATTTTTTTAAATTCTTTTACGAATTTAGTAATATTTGATAAAATATTGATATCACCATTTTTCATGTTCGTTTTTTTACATATATTTTGTAATTACAATAAAATAAACAAATCTATTTGAATATGCTAAAGTCAAATTTTTTGAAAAAAAATATTGTAAAAACTTGATTTTAAGCATATCATATATATTCCAAATATTCATACTATTTCTTACCCTTAGTGAATAACTAATAAATCTGTTTCTTTTGAAAATATTATCAAGTTCGTAATTTTTCAAAACTTGTATTTTTTTAAAACTCTTAATTATCTTATATTCGTTAGCTAAAAAACTAAGAAATGACAGTTAAACGAAATGCCGCATTAGGATTTATATTTATTACCATTTTAGTTGATGTAATTGGGCTTGGAATAATAATACCTGTAGTTCCTAAGCTAATAGAAAACTTAACTGGAGAAAGTATTTCTGAGGCTTCGCGTTATGGAGGTTGGTTGGTTTTTAGTTTTGCCATTATGCAATTTATATTTTCACCAATTTTGGGTGGATTAAGTGATAGATTTGGGAGAAGACCAGTGTTATTATTATCGCTTTTAGGCTTAGGTTTAGACTATATTTTACATGCGTATGCACCTTCTATAGTTTGGTTATTTATAGGCAGGTTATTAGCTGGAATAATGGGTGCAAGTATTACTACCGCTACTGCTTATATAGCCGATATTAGTACACCTGAAAAACGTACACAAAACTTTGGTTTAATTGGAGCCGCATTTGGGTTAGGATTTATTATTGGCCCCGTAATTGGGGGCGTTTGTAGTAAATGGGGACCAAGTGTGCCGTTTTTAGTAGCAGCAGCACTCACTTTACTTAATGTGTTGTATGGATATTTTGTATTGCCAGAATCGTTATTGAAAGAAAATCAAAGAAAATTTGAATGGAAGCGAGCTAATCCAATTGGATCATTGAAACATTTAAAAAAATATCCTATTGTATCTGGTTTAGTTGCATCGTTGGTTTTAATTTACATTGCTTCTCATGCTGTGCAATCAAATTGGAGTTATTATACCATTTTTAAATTTAATTGGAATGCCGAAATGGTAGGTTATTCATTGGCAGCTGTTGGAGTTTTAGTATCGTTAGTTCAAGGGTTTTTAATTAGAATAATAAACCCAAAGCTAGGTGTAAATAAGTCTATTTATTTAGGAATTGCATTGTACGCATTTGGCTTGATTTTATTTGGAATTGCTTCGCAAAGTTGGATGATGTTTGCATTTTTAGTTCCTTATTGTCTTGGAGGAATTGCAGGACCAGCTTTACAAGGTTTAATTTCAAATCAAGTTCCTGCCACAGAGCAAGGTGAATTACAAGGTGCTTTAACAAGTTTAATTAGCTTAACTTCTATTGTTGGCCCGCTAATTATGACTAATTTATTTGCTTATGCAACCTCAAAAAATGATTTGTTTTATTTGCCAGGTGCACCATTTTTTCTGGCTGCTTTACTTATGTTATTAAGTGGTTATTTAGCAGCACGAACTTTATCTAAACATAGATTTGTAAAATAAAATTGGGCTTTAGTTTAAAAATATTTTCAAACACCATTTATTGAGTTGGTTCATCAAAATGATATTGCTTTAAAGCAGTGATAATGGCAAAGCTTCCCCAAAGAATAATGGCAATTTTATCGGTTTCACTGTAGTTATTTAAAAAACCATGTATTAGAAAAGTACTTAAGCCAACTAAAATGGAAATGGCTAGTATTTTTACTTCTATATTATTTGATTTAAAGATCATTTGATAACCATCTCGATAAGCTAGAAAAATGATAGCAAGAAAAGTTATTAATCCAAGCCAACCACTCTCTGCTAAAGGGCCTAAATATTCGCTATGACAAGTTCCATTGTCGCCAAAATAAGTAGTAATTGCTGTTTCATATTCTGGCTCTTGATATACGCCATAAGTAAACGAATAAGTTCCAGGACCAAAACCTAAAATAGGTCTTTCTTTATTCATGTTTAAAGCAGCTACATATCTATTTACACGCTCTAAATTTGAAACATCGTTGTTTATATTACTTACAGATTCCAAATGTCTATCTAATCCTTCAGAACTGTTTTGTTTGTTTAACGAAAGTCTGTAAATAATTTCATCGCTATTGGCAAAAATCAAGAACACTAGAGTTGAAAGCGCTATAATAAGCACTCTGAACTTTACATTTAACCATATCAATGCCAGCAAAACTGCAGCACCAGCTAAACTAATCCAAGCTGCACGGGTGTAACTTAATATTACACCTAACACAAAAACCAATAAAGTAAATGCTGTAATAATAAGCAGCCAAGTTGGAATTTTTAACCTAAAGGCATAAATAATGTTTAGCAATAAATATGGTATAAAAAACGCCAAAGCAGCTGCATAAACTCCATGTCCGATATAAAAAGGTTGATTGATAGTGAACGAAACTATTTGTGCAAAATCGTATTTGGCATGTTGTACAAAAGTGTAAAAAACTACAATGATTAAGCCCGAAATATGTAGCCATAAAAAGGCATGGATATTTTTTATATTTTTAAATAATACAACAGTTAAAAAGTAAAAAGTGGTTACGTACCAAATTCTTGCTAAAACAAATTTTACTGAAACCAAAACCATTTGGCTAAAAAAAGTATCGAAAATTAGCCAAGCTAAGTTTATTAAAATGGCAATAGCAATAGGCTGTTTAAAGATTCTGTAATCGTAATTTCCATCAATAATAAATTTGAAAAGTACAGTGGCAGTTAATAAAATTAGTAAAGGTTCATCGGGTAAACTTATGCCTAAGCCTCCTCCAATATCATCAAATTCAATAGAAAGTGGAATGATGAAAGAGAGAAATAATATTAATAAATCGGAACGAAAAACAGCAGCAACTAAAACTAAAGCTACAAAAGGCAATACACTTAACCATTCAAAACCAAGCCATAAAGCAATAATATTAAGTATTATAAACCCAATACCAATGCCATAAAACCAATGCTGACTTTGTTTTAACTCCAAAACTTATGCGTTGATGTTTATTTGTTTTATTTTTTCGGTAAACAGTAAAACGATACAGCCCAAAACAAATGATCCGAATATAGAAACTGCAACTATTAGCCATCTTACAGGAAATGCTTTTTTCTCAGAAATTGTAGCTTGTTGAAGGATAAATACATTACTTAAATTAGCACTCACATCTACGTTTGCTTGTTCTAGTTTTTTACGTAATTCGCTTAGTTTTTCTAACTCTAAAACCAAAGTTTCTTGTGATGAAATGGCTTCACTTCCATACTGGGCCAAACTTGCTTGTTGCTTATTTATATAAGCCTGATTTCCGCCTTTTCCTGCTAATTCGGTAATGGCTTTCGATTGTTCTTCAAAGCTGTAAACTCCTTTAGCACCTAAGTCACGCATGGTTTGTTTGATGGAATTTACTTCAGCTTCTTTGTTTTTATATTGTTGCTCTATAATGGCTAATGCTTGTAAAGCAATTCGTTTTTGAATATCGGTTTTTACACTGTCTAAAAGTAATACTACACCATTTGCAATTTCTGCTGCCTTTTCAGGAACTTCATCCAACACATTTACCTCAATAGAAGCATAAGCAGTTTTTTTTACGCTGATATGTTTGCGGTATAAATTGCCCATTTTAAAGTTTTTTTCGCCATCGTTTTCATCAATTTTATAATGCTCGCGCAATTTAAAATTAGTAATTACTCTGTTCTTTAAATTATCACTTTCTAGCATTTGAATAAACTGTTGAGCGGTGGCTTGCTCCCCAAATTCTAGTGGATCTTTTGCTTTTACTCTGGTATCGGAAAGCAAAGCGCTAGAAATAGAATTATTAGTGGAAGGATAAAATATGGCAGTTGATTTATACAAAGGTGTTAAAAACCAAGGTCCTGAAAAAATTATTGCCGCTATTCCTGCACCAATAGAAATGATGCTAAGTGGCTTTTTATATTTTATTAAAAATTTTACTACATCAACTAATTCAAAGTAGTACGTTCTTTTATCTTGAGTCATTTTTTAAATAATTAGGTCAAAAATATAAAAATATATTTAGGTGTAAAGTTTTAATTGAATTTGCTTTTAGCTAAATTACCTAGCTGCTTTATATCCAACAGTTTAAAAACAAAAATTAAAAGTGCACCAAAACTGCTGAGTATTCCTAACGAAACAAATAACGGAATAGTATAATTTTTGCAAATAATTGCAATGGCAACTAGAAGAATAAAAAGGAAGAGCAATTTTAAAAAAATTATTTTATCGAATTGAACTTTTAAAACTTTATAGGCAAAAAAGCAATTAGTAATACCAATAAAAGTTTGTGTAATAATTGCGGCATAAGCTGCACCCAAAGCTTGGTATTTTGGAATCAACCAAAGGTTTAAACCAAAATTTGTAATCAATGCAATTAATGCTAAAATGTTTAATATTTTTAGTGAGCCATTTGCTGTAAGCAACGAACCAAAAATATACATAAAACAAAGCGGAATAAAACACAAAATTACCCAACCAAAAACTTGTGTTGCATAGCTATCTGCCTTTGGTGAAAGCATTACTAATATTTCACTTTGAAAGAAAAAACAAGCAATTCCAAATATAAAACTTGGTGCAACTAGTATTCCTAAAGCAGTATTTATTAATGGTTCCAACTTTTGCCTTTCGGCTATCATTTTTGAGAAAATGGGAAGTAAAAGCATAGCTACCAAAGCTGCCATCATGTTGGCTGCTTCTAGCAATCGGTAGCCTAAAGCATATATTCCACCATGATAATCGCCATCGGGTAACAATTTTCCAATCAAAATATTGTCAACGCGAGTGTAAAGCGTCATTAACAAAGCAAGCAAAGCGTAAGGAGCTGTTTTTTTATAAATATCCCAAAGAATTGCCTTGTCGAAAACCAATTTTACTTTCGAAATTTTCTTCCGAATAAATGAAAATGATATGGCTGCGCTAATTGCATATCCCAATGTTTGGGCATAAATAAAATTGGTAATATTTAGTTCAAAAATATTGGTAAATAATAAAATGGAACAAAATATAATCATGAGTAACCTGTCTAAAATAGAAAAGATAGAATCGGTTTTAAAAAGCTGCAAACCGCTTACGTTGCTCCTGAAATAAATATGAAAAAAAGATATTACTTGATTCACAGAAAGCATAAATATTAAATACCAAACACTTTTATCGTAACCCAAAATACCAGCAAATAGTAGCGTTAACGCAATGTATATTGCTGAAAAAAGTAACTTAATAGTGAGTAAAGCCGAAAATTGTTTTTCGAGTAAATTGGGATTTTTTGCTAAGTTAGATGTGGTATAATTAGCTATTCCAAAATCTAACAATACCGAAAGCAGCAAAACAAAATTGAAGAGAATATAATATTGTCCGTAGGCTTCAAAACCTAAACGATTTTGCACAGCTCTATCAATTCCTAAAATCCAAAATGGTTTAATGAGTAGGTTTACACCCATCATCAATATTAGATTTAGTACAAAGGTTTTTCTCATTGGCTGCGCAAATATAGATTTATTTATTTTGCATCAATCATCTGTTTTTATTGATTTACAATATAATTTTTAGCTGAAAAACGAGGATTGATATACTTATTGAACGAAATTGTTAAACCTCCCATTACACCAAAAACAACGTCATCGTACCTTATATTCAAATAATCTCGGCCATAATAAGTATGTATCATTGCACCAACTGAACGGGAACGAAGCGGCAATATTTCATAATACAAATGCATGCCAAAACGATAATCCTGACTGCGTTTAAAATTATCTAAATTCCCTGCAATGAATTCCGATTCAAACCTAAAACGGTGTTCCCAAAGTCGTTTTAAAACATAAGTTTTTCCAGTATTGTTATCAGTTTCTTTGATAGTTCTAAGTCTAGGAACAAGATTGAAATAGGCAGTTCTTGGTTTGGACCTTGATTGTAAAATTAACAATATTCTGTTTTGTCCATAACGGTTCATTTGGTCGTTCATTCCCGATACATCTAATTGGTAGCCCAAACCAATAGTTAACAATTTTTGTTGCAAATAGGAATAATAAAAGATGGCTTGAAAATAGTTGGTCGAAAAATAACCCTTCTGATAATTATTGCGTGTTTTAGCAGAATCTGAAAAGTTTTTCTGGAATATTAAACCGTTTGAATAGTGCATGCCGGTTAAACTTAAATACACCATTTTTATTGGCTTTGTGCTGTTTCTCAAACTTTTTTCATCAATTGTTTCGAGGTTCTTTTTGTAAATTTTATAGTTGGTATGATTATCCCAAAGCACCTTTTCCAATTGGCCTCCAACTTTTTGATTGGTAGGTAAAAGGTAATTATTCATATCAAAAGTTAACCTTAAAAGTGGCGCATATTTAAATGATAACTTGGTGGTTTGCCAAAAGTAATTAGCATTACTTCTTCCTTGAAATAAGGTATAGTTTTGGTCAAAATTTGCTTCAAATAAATAACCATATTTCCCTTCTTCAGATTGGAGTTTAATTGGTCGTTCTATTGGATAAAATTCAGGCATCCACGCGAAATAAGAGATGGGCTGATTACCAATAAAAACAGCCTGTAACGAAGTGTAAAATATTTTTTTATCGTTATCGCTATAGGCATATAATGTAGTGTCTTGCGCAAATAAAATGGCAGTTTTACTTGTCATTAATAGAATACAAAACACTAATATTTTTCTCATTGGTTGAGCAAATATAAAATTATTTATTGGGCAATTGGAATCAAATAAAGTTATGGAATATACCTTTTGCTAGGGTGGCGTTTTACATGTATAAATCGTAAAATTATAATTTCAAATTCTATTATTTCAAAGATGATTAAATAAGGAAATCGATCTAATTGTGCTTGTTTGTAATTAGCGAACTTGCTTTCAAAACCTTTGGGATTATTTTCAATAATTTTCAATGTATTTTCCCATTCATCTATCAGTGAAACACCTAATCCAGTTTGTCTTTGTTCGTAATAAAGAACAGATTCATTGACTTCTTCGTAAACCTGTTTTAAGACAACAATCTTAAATTTCATTGCCAATATTTTTCAATATTTTTTCACGAACTTCTTGCACACTAAATGTTTTAGCTTTGCCACTTTCGTAAAGTTCTTTTCGCTCATTTAATAATTGAATTTCTTGCTCATCAATCTCGTATGCTATTTCATTATTATGTTTATTTATTATTACATAAATTGCCTCTAAAAATGATTCATCATCAATATCATTAACTGCTTTGGTTATTTTACTTTTTAAAAGAATTGTATCCATATAAACACCTTTTTATTTTCAAATGTAATTGAAAACTAAAACTTAAACAAAATTCACCATTGTAAATGAGGATGCACGTATAGACTGACTAGTTACTTTTAAATAAATATTTCTTCAAACGCTTTTTGAAATTCCTGAGCATCTTTAAATGACTTATCGGGAATAACATCGAACCAACTTATATCCTCGTAAATTAAACTTAATCCAATTTCGTTGCCATAAATTTGAATCACATAAAACTTTTCTTTGATATAAATTTCTACCATTACTGCGCCCGAGTCGAAGTGATGAACCTCATACTTCAGATTTTCATGATTAAGTTTATTGATGAAGTCTGGAAGTAATTTTTTCATTCAGTTTTAGGTAAACGATTTACCATTGCAGGTGAGGACACCTGCAATGGCGCTGTAAAATATCGAATATCAAATAAAAAATAACAAATTTCAAAGTAAGTTAAATTGCTTATGCATTTAACTAATATACATAAGTACTAAACACCATTCGGCTTCCGTTTGGCATAATTCCTTCCATAACTACTTGACCTCTTAATTGTTCAAAATCGGCAATCAAGTCTTCTGGTTTTTCGTATTGTTTTTTGTTTAAAGCTATCAATATAAATCCTTCGCTAAGGCCAATATTGGCTATTTTTCCATTTTTTATATTGTATATTTTTATACCATTTTTTATACCCAATTTATCTTTTTCTAGCTTAGGCAATGTTTGGAAATCTGCCCCTAAAGATTCTGAGGTAATGGTTCCTTTTCTAAGAATGGCGGTGTTTCCTTCTTTGTTTATTAAACTAAACGATGCTTCTGTTTCTTTTCCATTTCTTAAAAAAGTAAACTTGGCTTTATCTCCAGGACGCATATAGGCCATGTATTCATCAAAAATGGCTTTGCTGTCTATCTCTTTATCGTTTATTTTTACAATTACATCACCAGTTCTAATGCCTGATTTATCAGCAGGACTTTCAGCCAAAACAGAACTTACATACACTCCTAAATTATTACTGATATTTAGTTTTTGAGCCAATCGAGAATCAATATCCGCAATGTCCATTCCGGTATAACCACGTTGTACTTCTTTAAAATCAATCAAATCTTTGATAATTTTTGAAACAATATTGGAAGGAATGGCAAATCCGTAACCAATATAACTTCCAGTTTGACTCGAAATAGCAGTATTTATTCCAACCAATCTTCCTTCTAAATCAACCAAAGCACCACCACTATTTCCTGGATTAATAGCAGCATCGGTTTGAATAAATGATTCAATAGGAAACTGATTATTTACAATATTAATGTTTCTTCCTTTAGCGCTTACAATCCCCGCAGTTACAGTAGATGTTAGGTTAAACGGATTGCCAACGGCTAACACCCATTCACCAATTTTTACATCATCGCTGTTACCAAAAACAATATGCGGCAATGCTTTGGCTTCAATTTTTAAAACAGCTATATCGGTTGAAGGATCGCTTCCAATTAACTTAGCTTGGTACGATTGTTTTTTATTGTTTAAAATAACTTCAATGGTATTTGCTCCTTTTATTACATGATAATTAGTTACAATATACCCGTTTTCAGTAATAATTACGCCACTTCCCGAGCTTGCTACTGGTCCGCGTTGACCAAAGAAATCGAACTGACTAAAGAAGTCGAATTGAGGATCAACATAATTTTGTTGATTGCTTAAAGTTTTTATAAAAACCACACTTTGAGTAGATGATGCCGAGGCTTTAACAAAGTCGGAATTGTTAATTGAACTTCCTTTATAATTTACAGATTCAAAATTCCCTTCATTTTTTTTAGTGAAATCTTGAACTAAAACTGCTGGTGAATACAATTTATAAAATACATACGAACCGGCAATTCCACTAATAAAACTTACTGCTACGAATACTATTTTTTTTAACATGTTTTTTCAACTATTTATCTTACAATATTTGCACTTATTGATATATTTACTTCTTGATTATTAGGATCGTTGGTAATTAATTTTATACCTCTAATATCTAAACCCACTACGTTAAATGAAGTGTAATCAACTTTCATTTTTACTTTCTGCTTTGGTTTAATTACCATGCTTTCCAATTCCACGTTTACACAATTACATGAACGTTTTACTTTTCTAATAATTAAATCTGACTTGCCTTTATTGGTAACAATAAAAGTAGTTATTGAACTATCCTTATAACCTATATCTCCAAAATGATGCGATAATCTATCTATTGTAAATTTGGGTGCCCTTTTCAATTCTTTTGGAGTTAAATAGGAAAAATCTTCCTTAACTTTTGAATTTACATAAATCAATTTTACTGGAAATGAATCATCGTTGGTATATATTTTTATCTCTTGACTAAAATCGCCAAAATCCATTTTGTTTTTTGGTGTGTATTTTATCATTAATTCAATATCAGTATTGGGACGCATTTCATAATAAGCACTTTTTACTTGAATATTTGTAGGTGTTTCAATACGTGTTATCTTTAAAATTTTATTGCTTAAGTTATACATTTTCAAGTAATCGCTATCGCTTTTTGTATTTAAAACATTAAAGTTAAAAGTATTATTATTTACTGCTGTATAACCATATTGAAAAGTATAAGTTGAGCCAAATTGATATTTTGAAGGAGCCACATTTCCTTTAACAAAAACTTGTGATTTTTCTACTTCCGTATTTGTTATTATTGTTATTGCTTTCCTAAAAGTACCTGGTCTTCCTGCTGGATTAAATATGGCTTTTATATAACCAATGGTACCCGGATCAATTGGTTGAGTAGTAAATTCAGTGCGTGTACAACCACATTCTGGCTGAATATCTTTTATAATTAATGGTATATTTCCTGTGTTTTTTATTGAAAAACTATGAATTAACAAGCCTCCATTTTCGTTTACTACTCCAAAATCAAATTCTTTTTCTTCTAAAACAAATTTAGAATATTTATCGGGTGCAATGGCTTCTTCCATTACAGGTGTAGTTTTATTTTTCTTGTTTTTTTGTGCTAAAGCAATATTGCCTTGCAATAAAATGCAAAGCGTAAATACAATAATTTTATTCATTTTTTTGTTTGTTTTTATTTTTATGTTCTGATTGTTATTTTTATAAAAAGTTGCTTTGCAATTTTGATTGTAAGTAGCATTCTTCAATAAATAAAGGCATTTAGTTGATAACTAACTTACGGATTGCAATATATAAAATACTTGTTTTATATATTTATTTCAAATTTATCATCGTCTAAGTAAACAGGAAACGCTTTTCTATAAGTTCTTAATTCGGGCAATTGAATGGTAAAAGTATTTTCAAATTCTTCGTGAGTAAGTTCATTTAATAACTTCCCTTGAGGATTAAATAAAGCAGATTGACCATTATAATTGGTTTGGTTTCCATCCTCTCCTACCCTATTCACTGCTGCCACATAACATTGGTTTTCTATGGCCCTGGCTTGCGTTAATACTTGCCAATGAGTTACTCGTTTTTCAGGCCAACTAGCCACCAAAATCATTAAGTCATAATCAAATGTTTCGGTACGTTTTAACCAAACCGGAAACCGTAAATCATAACATATAAAAGGTGCAATTTTCCAACCTTTATATTCAATAATAATTCGTTCAATTCCTGCCGAATAATGTTTGTTTTCTTCACCCATTCTAAACAAATGTGCTTTGTTATAAAATTGAACATTTCCATTAGGATCTACAAACAAAAAACGATTATAAATTTCATTATTTTCCTTAATAATAACACTACCACAAACAGCTGCATTTTTTACCAAAGCTACTTCTTTCATCCATGTTACTGTAAAACCATCCATTGTTTCCGCTAGTTTTACACTGTTCATGGTAAATGCAGTAGAAAACATTTCAGGCAAAATATATAAGTCGGTTTGTTCTGGTAAATCAAATATTCGATTGGTAAATTGCTTGATATTTGTAATTTTATCTTCCCAAAACAAATTGCTTTGAATCATTGTAATTTTTAACGAATCGCTGGTTACCATTTTGTGTTTTTATAAAAATATTTACTTAAATTTTCATCAGTTTTTCTGCTGCTTTTTCCAAAGTTTCATTTTGCTTTGCAAAGCAAAAACGCAGCAATTGATTGTCTATTTGTTTGTGGTAAAATACTGAAACGGGAATGCTTGCAATTTTATTTTCTTTGGTTAATCTTATTGCAAAATCAGTATCTTTTTCTTGCGTAATTTTGGTGTAATTTAGTAATTGAAAGTAACTGCCTTGACAAGGCGATAATTTGAAATTTGAACCTTTTAAAAGTTTTCTAAAATAATCTCTTTTTTCTTGGTAAAATCCTGAAAGTTCTAGGTAAATACTTTTATCGTCAATGAACTCAGCCATTGCATATTGAATGGGCGTATTGGTACTAAAAGCCATAAATTGATGCACTTTGCGCAGCTCCACAGTTAAGTTAGCAGGTGCCAAAATATAGCCCATTTTCCATCCAGTGGTGCTGTACGTTTTCCCAAACGATGAAATGATAAAACTACGTTCGGCCAATGCTGGAAAACGTGCCACACTTTGATGTTCCACTTTATCAAAAACCATGTGCTCATATACTTCATCGCTACAAATTATTACATCGGTACCACGAACTATTTTTTCTAGTTTTTGTAAATCTTGTGCGCTTAAAATACTGCCTGTTGGGTTATGTGGAGTATTTATCAAAATCATTTTGGTTTTAAAATTCACCAATTTCTTTACTTCATTCCAGTCTATTTTAAAATCAGGTAATTTCAACTCTACATGAATGGCTCTTCCACCATTTAATTCAATGGCTGGAACATAACTATCGTAACAAGGTTCAATTACAATTACTTCGTCACCTTCTCTAATCATGGCACTCATTACTGCATAAATTCCATGAGTAGCGCCAGGTACAATTGTTACCTCAGAATTAGCATCATATTGAGCTGAATAAAGGTCGTAAGTTTTTTGAGCTATTTTTTCGCGCAGACTTAATAAACCAGGCATAGGCGCATATTGATTCATGCCTTGTTTCATGTATTTATTCACCAATTCAATTAACTTTGGCGATACCTCAAAATCAGGAAAACCTTGCGCTAAATTTATTGCATTGTGTTCGTTGGCCAAGGCAGTCATAACTGCAAAAATACTTGTATTGGCTTTTGGTAATTTCGATTTTATAGAACCATTAAATTGCATAGGTGCAATATGCAATTATTGCGTTAATATCTCCAAACCTTTCAAAACAATGTGAATAAATTGTTTTTTATTCAGAAAAGTTTTTGATGCTTTAACATTCAACAAAAAACTTAGACTCTTAAACCAAAATCAATATTTTTAACTACAAGCTTTTACATTGCAAAGCCTATAAAAGGTTAAACCCTTTCTAGCTTTGATGCAAAGTTGGTTTGCCTCTATTTTCCATTGATGATGAATTTTATATTGGGAAGTATAACCTTTTAACTGAATGGTATTGTTTTGTAAATCCCACGAACCTGTAACATCAATTGGTTTTTTAGCATTTGTTTTGTCAATAAAATGGAAAGTTTGGTCATCGTTTAAAACTAAGCTTAGCATAGATTTACTCTCGCTTTGATAACTGCAAACCCCATAAGTTCCAGCTACCGCTTTAATGGTTAATTGCGCTTTGTTTTTGAATGATAACACAGTCATCAAAACAAGAACGTACAATACTAATTTAATTGATTTCATATTCTTTATTTTTTTTGGTTTGAAATTGAGTTTCCTTCACTTTTATCGGATTGGTGAGGACTAAAACCGAGGAAAATAATTTTACAGTCATTTTGTTTCAATTATTTTACCATCAGTTTCGATTTTATATTTTTTATCTCCGTGAATTCGTGATGTAAACTTTATAGTCATGTCATTATTAATACAGCCATTTTCAACTGGAAACCAAGGCACTCTTGCCCCTGAAATACTTAATCCTGTTCCGTTAAATGCAAAAGATGAAATTAAAGATCTTGAAACAAATTCCCCATTCTTAGTAAATGTACAAATAAATTTTTCGGAACTTGGGATTCCGCTGATTGAAAAAATTCGTTCATACAAAACCATATGAAAACTACTAGTAGTGAGCAATGAACTAATTGAGTAAAAATCAGAATTTAAATAGTCTTCAATAAGTTCTTTATCAAGAGTATCCTTATTCTTGTCATCTATAGTGCAGATATATTTAGTGTTGGGCAATAAATGTTGCTTTACAAATTCAATAGTCAGCAATAGAGAACTGTCCTTCTGATAATTTTTGTTTTTTTTAAAAATATCTTGTGCTTCACCTTTGATTGTTTCAGTGTGATAAATAGCTCCGAAATAAACTTGTTCTTCATAAGAATAACTAACACAAGTTGGCAAGCTTTTAGGTTTGAACTTTTCAATAAAATTCGTTGAACTTTGTCCAAAAGCAATAAAAGTTAACGGTATCATTATAAAAGTTATGAGTATTTTGTAATTCATTTTAACTGTTTATTTTTCCTTAACTAGCACAAGCGGACGCTTGAGCTATCTGTAAAATCTTTGGCACTTTTCAGACTTGCACGTAATTTCACTCCGCATTTTTGTCACCCCGCATTTTGCATTCCCCTAATGCGCAACCATTATTTTCTTACTATGCACAATTGTTTCACCATCTTTAATTACCAGTTGGTAGTAGCCATTGTTTAGGTTTAGGGCATTGAATACAAATCGGTTTAAGCCAGCTTTGGCCCTTTCGGTGAGCAATAAAGTTTCTTTGCCTTGCATGTCTATCAAAATAAAATTCAATACTTTTTTCTCTTCGTTTGTAAAGTCAATATTCACATATTCTTTAGCTGGAATGGGATAAATACTTACATCATTTAACTGTTGGTTCCTCAATCTGTTTAAGTCTTCATTGCCCAATTTGGCATCCGTGTTTTTACTAATTCCCACCCAAGTTCTGTTATCGTTATTGTAACCAAAACTTCCATTGTAAAATACTTTACCTAAGTCGTTGTACTTGCGCTGAATTCCGCTGTAATCGCCCCAACGTTCTACCGAATCGCCAATTAAAAAAATATTGCTTTCACCCACTTTCATAATAGCAGGAGTAGATGGATTTAAATTCCTATCTACATATACCAAACTATTACCCGGAAAAGTGCGTGGCGACACATGGCTGCAAGTAATCATGGCGCTGTTATCGCCCAAACCACCACCGCAATAAGCAATACTCGGATAACCATAATCCATGGTGTCGGAACTAATGATTTGCAACTTGGCATTTAGTGATTCATTGCTCCAATAATTATCAATGGTAATTAAGTAAAATCCTGCTGCATTATACCTTGCATCTACCGAATTTCCTACCATATAAAAAATGCCATTTTCATACATTGCACTTAAAATTCTCGCATCATTTGTTTGTAACTTTTTACCATTTGGCTGAAATGCATTTGGCTGCAAACCATAATGATTATCTGCTTTGGCAACCCTTAACTTTAGTTCAGCTTTCCCCGATTTAATGGTGTTTGTTATTTCGTGAACAAACACTGTATCGTTCCAAAGTTGGTCGGGTCTAACCGAAAAAAAGTGCATGTTTGGTCCGTATGATTTACTTCCACCTTTAGCCGGACAAATGCTCCAAATAGGTTTGTTATTATACTTAATATCATAATATACTTTTTGGTTCAAAGTATCGCCTTTGTATCCATTGTCTTTATCCATTTGCCAAATAAAACTTTCTAAAAAACCATTTTTCCAATAAGTATTGTCTTTAAGTCTGTTTACAGTTAAAAACAATTCATTTTTCGAGATAGAAATAATTGGATAATCGCTCCAGCTACTATCGCCAAATAAATTACCACGAATGGTATAAAAATTCCAGTTCAACGCAGGGTTATTTGTTTGGCTAAAACCAACTATTATTCTGGTATCCTGGCTGGTACTTCCTTGCATAAATACCAAAATAAACCGGTCGGCTTCTGGGTCGTAAATAACTCGTGGGTCGTAAGTTCTATTTAAGTTTGTTATGCCTTTGGCAATTGACGAAAGCGTGCGCGATGAAAGAATTTTTCCAGTATCGTTTAAAATATTCATATTGGTGTTTACCACACTGCAAATAATGCCTGCGTTACTTACCGCAATATCGTTATCGTTTGGCGTTCCTTGCGTAATGTTGGCTTTGAATCCTTTCAATTGCACTGGTTGAGGAACAGCAGTTTTATTCAACGCATTAACCGATTTACCATTATAATTTTGCATGCTTTCAAAATGCTTTGCATCTAGCATTTGCTTGTTCAAATTATAGGAAGTGGCAGGCAATGGATTTGCTGCTTTTATCAACATCAGTTTTGGATCAAAATCTTCATCCTTTTCACTCATGTTTACAACTGCTGCCAAAGGAGTTTTGTTAGTAAAACTTTTGTAACTCGATTGTGCTTTTATATTGATTTGAAATGCTAAAACGCAAATCAAAATGGCTATGTTTTTTTTCATGGTTATTTATTTTGCTAAAAGTAAAATATGGTCAAACTCTTCTTGTTTTATTTCCATTACCGAAAGTCGTCCTTGCCTTACTAAGCCAATGTTTTGAAGGTTTTCATCGGCTTTTATTTGTTCTAATGTAACAGGATTTTTTAGTTTTTTAAACGGAGCCAAATTAACAGCCAACCAGTTTTTATCTTCAGTTGTTGGGTCCTGATAATGTTCCTTAACCACCTTAGCTATTCCCACTATTTCCTTGCCTTCGTTGCTATGATACCAAAGCACTAAATCACCTTTTTTCATTTCTCGCAAATTATTCCTTGCTTGATAATTTCGCACGCCATCCCAAAATGTTTTTTTATCTAATACAAATTGATCCCAACTGTATTTAAAAGGTTCTGATTTTACTAGCCAATGTCTCATTTATTTTTTGTATTAATATTCGTAATAGGTTACAACTTTATTTAATTTTTTATCGAAAGCAATTTCGGTTTGACTGCTTAATTTTTTACTATAAACAAATCCAATTGCATTTTCATCTGCCGCTATTTCGTCCCAAATTAACTGATTAGAATGTTCGGCAAAAAACTCTCTTTCGGCCATAATTGCTGGAGTTAAAAAGCTTTCGTTGCTTAAAAATGTAACAATCCATTTTCTTAAAAACTCTTCTTTTTGAATATTGGTTGCATATTCACCATTGCCATCAAAAGCATTGGATAAAACACCATTTACCGAAAAATTATCGTAAAAAATTTGTTTTCCTTTGCTATTAGTAATAGTAAATTCAATGGTGGCACTATAAACTTTAAACCCTTTAATTATTACTTTAAATTCATCGGGCGTTTCTTTGTTAGAAAACAAAAACTTCATTGTTTTTTCTAAATTGAAACCTTTCACATAAACATTGGTGTCAATATCGCTTTTGTATTTTAAATTTTTCAAATCTTCGGTTTTTTCTAAAACTTTCGATTTGTTCATTATTTCAGAAGTATCAACCCAATCACTTTTTCCTGAATTATCCCTATCTATTTCATCATTATTACATGAAATAATGAGTATAAAAACAATTAGTAAATTAATAAAACGTGTTTTCATGAGA
This sequence comes from Bacteroidia bacterium, assembly GCA_049318585.1. Taxonomy (GTDB): domain Bacteria; phylum Bacteroidota; class Bacteroidia; order UKL13-3; family UKL13-3; genus JAAFJM01. The sequence goes on from JBMOGB010000012.1 coordinate 26,261, forward strand.
ATCTATTTTTGGTTTTCTAATATTAGCTTCCAAATTAAATCCATTTCTTCGTCATTTTCCGAAATAATTGTTTGAGAATTAATAACTGTCTCTATATTTGGTATCACTCCTCGGTTTGAATCAATAAGTGGTAAAATATGTTTGAACTGATAATGAGGAATTCTAATAAAATTTTTTGTATTAGGCAGTTCCATTAGTGGCGTATTTACTGCATAACACCCCGATTCTGTACCAGCAGTTTCTTGCCCTACCAATACTGCTTTTATTTTGTGTTTGGCATAAGCCGCTACAAAACTAGCTGCACTAAACGATCCATTATCTATTATACAAAACACAGCACCTTCAAAATGATTTTCCTTTTTGAGTGCTTTTTTATCGTAGTCAAAAGTATAATTGTATTGTTTATTATATTCTTTTTTATTTCCAAAAATATCTAATAAAATTCTTGACACATAATACATTACTTTTTGCGAAAAAGGACTACTATATGTTAAACCTTGTGTGCCTCTGGCAAATCCATAACTAAAAGTATCTTTACTCAAATAACTTATTAGTTCGGCTGCTTCCATGATACTACCTCCTCCATTTCCTCTTAAGTCCAGAATTAAATATTTTATTTGTTTATCTGCTATTTGATCAAAAACTTTACGGTAAAGTTTAGCTGCATTTTTTAATTGAAAACCTTTTATTTTAAAAACAGCAGTTTGAGTATCTCCATTAAACAGATTGAAATTTGCAAGTTTCTGATTCAATAAAGTGTATTTTATTTTTGGCGTTTTTACTTTATTTTTCAATTCTCTTTTTTCTTTAACAATATAATTTTGAGTGTCGCCTTTAGTATTTATACAACTTAAATTATAAATAGAATCTTCGCCATACATTGCCATGTAATAGGTTTGAAATTGCGAAGCACCATAAAAATTTTTCATGCTTTGCAATCCTGCATCAGCATTTTGAATTAAATATATTTTATCAATAATTTCAGCTGCTTTATTGCCATTTATTGATAATATTTCTGTGCCTTTTACCAAGTTACTGTCGTTCGATTCGTTACTGGTAACAATTATTTTATTATTCAAAAATGCTACTTTAAATGGAGCAGCAAAATGCTTTCTTTTATTGAATATTTTTATGGATTTATTACTCGGAATTACTTGTGTATGTCCACATTTTACATGAGCCAAATATTCTCGAATAAGCAATCTGTACTTTACACTTTGTAATGGAACATTTATTTTATTTAAAGTATTTTCGTAAATAATTTCCCAGTTTTCTTTGCTAGTAAATTTATAAAATCCCGGATGATTTATTTGTAAATGCTGATGCAAATAAATAAAATCATTGGTCATAGCTTCCACAGTATAAATGGTGTCAGCTTGTTTTTGGGCAAATAAATTTACCGTAAAAAGGAAAGAAAAAAGGAGAAATATATATTTTATTATGGGCATGAAATAATGAAGAATTTTAGCGAGGCAAAATACTTAATTACCTGTTATAAAAAACAGCTTGATTGTAATTTGTTCATGAATTTATGAAATGATGGAAAGGAAAAACAATAAAGCAGTTTTAAAATTTTAGTTAAATAAAATAGCTTATCATTTTTGACTAAGGGTTAGTTCATAACAATCCATATTTATTTGGCAACGAATCCAATCAGAATAAAACAAATAGATTCAAAAGTATGCTAAGTGCTTAAAGGCATAAGTTTATTTTGAAGGTGAAAGTAAAAAGCTAACGCTTTTTTGTTTCCTCAATTAAATACTCTAAATTACTTTTTGTGTTTTGTGTTTTTTTGTGATCATTACCAAATAGTTTTAGGTAAATGGTGTAAGATTTTTTGTAGTTATAAATGGCCTTCTCAAAATCCCCATAGTCATTCCATGCCACACCTAAATTGTTGTAATCTCTTGCAACGCTCGAACTCTCCTCCCCAAGTATATCTAAATCAATTGCCAATGCCATATTTAAGTAATTAATTGCCTTATCTAAATCGTCTCTATTTCTCCATGCTATACCTAAATTGGTATAACGAGTAGCTACCTTCGGATTTTCTTCTCCAAATAGTTTTATGTCAATTTCTAGCGCTTTTTTGTAATAGTATATGGCCTTATCTAATTCTCCTTTATTTTTCCACGCTATGCCCAAATTACTGAATCGGATAGCAACATTTGGGTTTTCTTCGCCAAGTATTTTCTTGTCAATAGTTAATGCTTTATCTAAATAAAATATGGCTTTATTTGTATCTCCTTTATCATTGCAAACTACACCCAAGTTATTGTAACGAATTGCTACATTTGGATTTTCTTCACCATAAAAATTGAAATCAATAGTTAGAGCTTTTGTAAAATATTCAACTGCTATATCCAAATCTCCTTTGTCTTTCCATGCTAAACCCAAATTGTTAAAATAGATAGCCACCCTCGGATTTTCTTCTCCAAATAATTTAATTCCAATTGTTAGTGCTTTTTCAATATAAAAAATAGCCTTACTATAATTATCTTTTCCTTTCCAAGCCATACCTAAATTATTATAACTAATTGCTACATCTGAGTTTTCTTCTCCCAGCCATTTAAGTTCAACAGATAAAGCTTTTTCATAATAATCAATCGCTTTATTTAAATTACCTTTTTCTTTAAAAGCAAGGCCTAAATTGTTGTAACAAGTTGCCACCGCAAGATTTTCATCATCAGTTATTTTTTTATCAATATCTAACGCTTTTTCTGTATAATCAATTGCTTTATCCAAATCTCCTTTGTTAATCCATAAAAGACCAAGTTCTTTATAAATATTTGATTTTAGATCCTCCCTATCGTTATAATCTAATGCAAGCTCATAATTTTTTATAGCTTCATTAGTATTATAAGTTAATTCATATATTTTGGCTATATCAAATAAAACTTCTGTATTTCTTTTATTCAATAATGACTCATACTTATTAAGTAGAATTATGGCCTCCTCTCTTTGCCCTTCTTCCGCATATTTCAAAGATAAAGACAATGCAATGCCTTGGGCTATATCTGTTTTTTCGCCTTGATGCATTGCTAATTGTTGTTCTAATATTTTAATACTACTCATTTTTTTACCTTCATCTTTAAATCAAAAGTAATTTACTTTTACTTTATATCAATAGGTGGTTTTGCTTTCTTTTCATTGTAAACATCATTGCAAGCAATTAATGTACAAAAAAAAGCTGCTTCACAATAATTGCGAAGCAGCTTTTTATATTTTCAAAAGGTAGGTTTTAACTAAAAATCTTGTTTAGCAACACCGTCTTTTATAGCTTGTAATGCAGCTTTTTCACCCATGATAGCAGCCATTTTATTGCCTTTTCCATCATTACCTTTTGCAATGTATCCACCTTTAGCTGTTTTAGAAATAACTGCTTCGTGCATTGGTACATTTTTTTCTTTTGTTTTTAAGCAATAAGCTTTAACCATTTTTGTAGTATCCATGTCTTTTTATTTTTTGATTGTGTAGCAAATCTAATAATTGAAGTGAAATAAAATAATTTAGATATAGACAGTATTTCCACTTTGTTATTTAAAACGTTTAATGCGAATGGAAATATAACTATTAATTAGCTAGTTATGTGCAAAATGAAATATTTTAAAGCAATTATTTGCCGTAAAATTAACAATTATTTTGTCTATTATACAGTATTTGATAGCCTTTTATATGTCTAAAATAGCTTATAACTTTGATTCAATATATTTTATTTTGCAAATATTCAATATATATTGCCATTGCTAATTCAAGCTAATTTATTCAAAAAATATGATAGAAATAGCTGCTTTAGTATTTTTTAAAATCTAAATATAAATTTACCTATGAATAGAAGAAAATTCATTGTTGCTTTAACTTTACTTGGAGGTGGTGCTGTTGCTTCCTATTATGGTTTAAAATATGCTAAAAGTAAAGCTACTCCCGATATTGCTTTCCTTGATTTAAACAAAGATTTGATAGCTGATTTATGCAATGTAATAATTCCTAAAACAAACACGCCAGGTGCCAAAGAAGCAATGGTTGAAACCTTTGTAATTTATGCCATAAAACATTCGAAAGATGTGGTTTATTGTAATAATTTTATCAATGGCTTGAAAGATGTAAAAGAATATTGCCAAAGCAATTACAAATCACCTTTTTCAAAATTAAGTAACAAACAACAAATAGAAGTAGTTACGCATTTTAAGGAAGAAGGTATCAATTTAAGTGGTAAATTAGGTAAAGTTAAGAACAAAATTTTAGGTAAATCTTTCTTTGCTATTTTAAAGGAAACAACTTGCACTGGCTATTGTACTTCAATGGTTGGCGCAAAAAAAGGATTGGCTTACGAGTATGTTCCAACCCGTTTTATAGGTTGTACTGATTATGTAAAAGGTCAAAAATCGTGGGCTTCTAAATAATGTCTGCAAGAAAACTCCAATTTCTTCGTTTTGCTCGATATAAAAATGGTCATTTACAATACTTCGACTTCGCTCAGTACAAGCTGCAAACTCCCATTTTTCTATCATCACAAGCCTTGAACTTGAAATTTTCTTATCAGACTTTTTGTGTTATTTCAAGAACTAAATAAAATATTATGAGTGATTCATTGAACTTAAATTTAAATATAAAAGCCAATTCGCAAATAACTTACGATGCCATTGTGGTTGGAAGTGGAATTAGTGGAGGTTGGGCTGCAAAAGAACTTTGCGAAAAAGGTTTGAAAACATTGGTGTTGGAACGTGGTCGTCAGGTTGAACACATCAAAGATTATCCAACTGCCATGAAACACCCTTGGGAGTTTGAAAACAGGTTGGAAAATACCGATGAAGACAGGGCCACAAATCCAATTCAAAGCCGCAGTTACGATGCTGGTAGCAAACATTTTTTTGTAAACGATCAGGAGCATCCATATATTCAAGTAAAGCCGTTTAATTGGGTAAGAGGTTACCATGTTGGTGGTCGGTCGTTAACTTGGGGCCGACAAGTTTATAGGTTAAGCGATTTAGATTTTGAAGCCAATGCAAAAGATGGTCATGGTGTTAATTGGCCAATTCGTTACAAAGACATTGGGCCTTGGTATGATTATGTAGAAAATTTTATTGGCGTTAGCGGACAAGCAGAAGGTTTAAGTCATTTGCCCGATGGACAGTTTTTACCTCCAATGGAAATGAATTGCATTGAAAAACATTTTGCCGATTCCATGAAAAAAGAGTTTGGCGAACGCTGTGTTACCAACGGACGAGTAGCCAATTTAACCAAAGGTTTTAAAGACCGTGGACCTTGTCAATTTCGAAATTTATGCAGCCGTGGTTGTCCTTTTGGAGGATATTTTAGTAGTAATTCTTCTACTATTCCTGCTGCTAATGCTACAGGAAATTTAACCTTAATGCCACATGCCATTGTTCATGAAGTAATTTATGACCCCAATACTAAAAAGGCAAAAGGTGTAAGAGTAATCAATGAATTAACCAACGAATCGATTGAGTTTTTTGCAAAAATTATATTTTTAAATGCTTCCACCATTGCCACTACTTCGTTATTGTTAAATTCAAAATCGAATGAATTTCCAGCCGGTTTTGGAAATAGTAGTGGACAATTAGGATTGAACTTAATGGATCACCATAGTTCGGTTGGTGCACAAGGACAACACGAAGGTTATAAAGATAAATATTATGCAGGACGAAGACCAACAGGAATTTATATTCCTCGTTTCCGAAACTTAAATGAACAAACCAAACATCCTGATTTTATTAGAGGTTACGGCTACCAAGCCGATGGTGAAAGAAGTGAATGGATTGACATCATGAAAGTAGATGATAGTTTTGGTGCCGACTTTAAAGAACAACTGACTACTCCAGGACCTTGGACCATGTGGATGGGTGCTTGGGGCGAAACTTTGCCAAACCCTGAAAATAAAATTTGGTTAGATGCTACGCTAAAAGACAAATGGGGTTTGCCTTTGGTAAATATTAGTTACCAAGCCGATGAAAACGAAAAAGCTATGCGCAAAGATGCCATGGTTTCTGCTGAAGAAATGTTGAACAAAGCTGGATTCAAAAACATCAAACAGTTTGACTACAATCCACCTCCTGGTTCTACCGTTCACGAAATGGGAACTGCCCGAATGGGACGTGATGCAAAGACTTCGGTTTTAAATGAAAACAACCAAATGCACGATGCCAAAAATGTTTTTATTACCGATGGAAGTTGCATGACTTCTGGAGGCTGTCAAAATCCTTCGTTAACTTATATGGCGCTTACTGCAAGGGCTTGCGAGTTTGCAGTAAATGAATTGAAAGCAGGAAAGCTTTAGGGATTTTTGAAGTGTGATTTTTGAATGATCTTCGTGGTTGTCATTTAGAGGAATAATTTTAAAAAAAAATCAATATAAAATGACAATAGGTCATTCCGTAGGAATCTTCCTTGACTTAAACAATCATTGATTTCTGCTAAATTTATTGTTTAATTCAATGGTATAAGTTACCAAGGAAGATTCCTACGGAATGACTGGCTATTTTTGTTTTTGTCTTATTATTTGTCCTCGGGTGTCCTCACCAATCAAATTAGCGCATTGATTTTGTTGGTTTGTCAACACCACACAACTATTCGTAGAGTTAGCACAACGCTCTACGAATTTATAATGAAATGCAGTGTCTCTGACACGGGCAATTAAGAAAACCAATACGAGTTGCAAACTCTTATTCATTTATTAATTTGTAATCATCAAAGCTACTGCCCAGAAAACAAGACTACGAAGAGTGATGAAGAATACCAACTGAAGGCAAATAATACTACTATCAAAAAGGTTACCAACACCTATTTTTTGACAGAATATACACTTTCCACATAGTTTGTTATTTCTTCAATTATTTTAGCTTTTCCGTTAGGACCATATTTAGAAATAATTACAGAATCCATTATAGGAATGATGCAGTGATTATAAAAGAATGAATCATAAACTTCAAGAATCTCCATCCCATATCTCTTTTTTAATTCTCTATCAAAAAGCCTTACTTTTTCAATATCATTATTGATACTTGGAGTTGGGTAATTTGTTACTAATTCTATGATACCATTGTTAAGCCTTTCATATGTATGCCTTCTAAGCGTATCACAGTATCCGTTTGAATCTGTATCGAATATTACTTTAGGAGGTTTTTCAGTGTACCTTACTTCCTGATTATTGCATGCACATATAAGAAAAACTATCAAGGTTATCAAATAACTAAATTCAAATGCTTTCATATTATATTTATTTTTTAGGTTCAGATTTGTCCTCGATTGTTGTCTTTACCAATCGAATTGGAACATTGGTTTTGTTGGTTTGTCCACTCCACAGGCGTGAACCAGCTTGAAAGGTAGATTTCATTGCAAAAGATCATAGAATATTTATTATAAAAACACAAAAAAAGCTGCAATTTAAGTGGAGGGCACTGAAAAAGTAAGGCTTTTTACAAAAATTTAGAATTAGGGCGATTAA
>JBMOGB010000013.1:0-33248 GCA_049318585.1 Bacteroidia bacterium
AACTTCAAGAAACTAAAGCTGAAAGAAATAAATACATCAAAAAATTTATTGAACCAATTCAAAAAGCATTAGATGAAACAGGTTCAAATTATGAAATAAAAGGAAGGCCAAAAAGCATACACAGCATTTTGACCAAAATGAAAAAACAAGGTGTTGCATTTGATGAAGTTTTTGACCTTTTTGCCATTAGAATTATTATAGATGACGAGTATGAAAACGAAAAAAGTGATTGTTGGAAAGTTTATTCAACTGTAACCGATTTTTATAACCCAAATCCTGATAGATTACGCGATTGGGTTAGTATTCCCAAAGCCAACGGCTACGAGAGTTTGCATACTACTGTAATGGGACCCGGAGGTAAGTGGGTAGAGGTTCAAATTAGAAGCAAACGAATGGACGAAATAGCCGAAAAAGGTTATGCTGCCCATTGGAAATACAAAGATGGAACACAAGTAAACGACAATGGATTAGAACAATGGCTTGCCAGAGTTAGAGATATGCTTGAAAATGCTGACGGTTCGGCCATTGAGTTTTTAGATGATTTTAAATTAAACTTATTTGCAGAAGAAATATTTGTTTTTACTCCAAAAGGCGATTTAAAAAAAATGCCTGCACAATCTACAGTTCTTGATTTTGCTTTTGAAATTCACTCTGGTTTAGGTGCAAAATGTATTGGTGCCAAAGTAAATAATAAATTAGTTCCAATAAATTATGTATTAGGCAATGGCGATCAAGTTGAAATTCTCTCTTCAACCAAACAAAAACCAAGCGAAGATTGGCTATTGTGGGTGGCTACCGCCAAAGCAAAATCTAAAATAAGAGATTATTTTAAGCAGGAACGAAACCATTCGGTAGCTATGGGGAAAGAAATTTTAGAACGTAAGTTCAAAAATGCTAAAATTCCTTTTACTAGCGATGCCTTAAATATAATTATAAAATATTACAAATTACCAACTGTAACTGAATTGTACTATCAACTAGTAGTTGAAAAAATTGATAGAACTAAAATAGATTTAGGTTTAATTTTAGAAAGTGAATTAATAAAAACATCGCAACCTGTAGAACCAAAAATTGTAAAAACATCCAATAAAAATGCTTCAAAAGATGCAGTAATAATTGGCGATGGTGATCCGATAGAATATAGTTTTGCAAAATGTTGTAGCCCAATTCCAGGTGATGACATTTTTGGTTTTGTAACAGTAGGTGAAGGCGTAAAAATTCATAGAACTAACTGTACCAACGGCATTAGCTTAATGAGTAATTATGGCTATAGAATCATCAAATCGCGTTGGGCCGATGGAAGTTTGAATAGTAATAAATCGTTCCTTACTTCTATAAAAGTTCATGGAATTGATAGCATTGGAATAGTAAGTGCCATAACCAACATTATTTCTACACAATTACAAATTAACATGAAGTCGATTAACGTAACAGCTAACGAAGGAATGTTTGAAGGAAATATTACACTTCAGGTAAACGATACTAAACACTTGGAAGATTTAATGAATAAAATAAAACAGGCCAGTCAATTAATATCGGTTACAAGAGTTGATATTGGATAGGTGTCTCCTTCGACAAGCTTAGGATGACAATTTGCTTTTGCTTATTGCTTATTGCCTCCTTCGACAAGCTCAGGATGACAATTTGCTAATTGCCTATTGCCTATTGCTTATTGCCTATTTCTTATTGCTAATTGCTAATTGCCTATTGCTTCCTTCGACAAGCTTAGGATGACAATTTGCTTTTGCTTATTGCTTATTGCCTCCTTCGACAAGCTCAGGATGACAATTTGCTAATTGCCTATTGCCTATTGCTTATTGCCTATTTCTTATTGCTAATTGCCTATTGCTTATTACCTCCTTCGACAGCTCAGGATGACAATTTGCTTTTGCTTATTGCTCATTGCTAATTGCATATTGCATATTGCCTCCTTCGACAAGCTTAGGATGACAATTTGCTAATTGCCAAATGCAAATGCACAAGCTAAATAATGATTTTTTCTTTTAAACATTAAAGTTCCATAGGAACGAAATATATTGTAACAACGGTCCCGATAGCTATCGGGATTAACCCGTTGAAAAACGAACACAGCTTTATATACGAAAACCCCGAAATATTTGTGCAAAGCCTTCGACTTTGCACAAATATTTCGGGGTTTTCGTTGTGTTTTTCTATACATTTAACCCCGAATTTCATTCGGGGCTATTAATATTAAACTCCTCTGGAGTTTCTCTTTTTTTGCTTACTAAGTTGATGCTTGTTCAATGCATCGGTAGCTTATACTCAACTATCAACTAAAATTATTACTTTCGCGGTCGTTTTTAAAACTATATGTCATTAGATCAACCAACAGATAACGATACAGAAGAAAAAAAAGAAATGACTTTTTTTGACCATATTGATGAGTTAAGAGGCCATTTATTTCGCTCAGTTGTAGCTATATTAATTGCAGGAGTTACTGCATTTTTAAATAAACATATTTTATTCGATATCATCATATTTGGTCCTATGCGGATTGATTTTTTGAGTTATCGTGTGCTTTGCAAATTATCGTATTGGGCCAAAGGAACTGACGAATTTTGCATGAAAAGCATCAACTTTGAGTTGAAAAACATTGACATGACTGGTCAATTTACCCAGCATTTATGGATTGCATTTATAGCCGGAATAATCATTGCTTTTCCTTATATTTTATGGCAATTATGGAGTTTTATAAAACCCGCTTTAAGCAAAAAAGAAATTACTTATGCTAGAGGATTGGTGTTTTTTAGTTCTATGTTGTTTTTTGCAGGAATTTGTTTTGGATATTTCTTTTTATCGCCAGTTTCTATCACATTTATGGGTTCATACCAAGTAAGTAATTTGGTAAGTAATGAAATAAATTTAGAGTCATATATTTCGTTTATTTCCACCATTACCATGGCTTGCGGATTGATGTTTGAAATGCCAATATTGGTTTATTTTTTAACAAAAATTGGTATATTAAATGCTAAAATAATGAGCAAATACCGCAAACATGCTTTGGTAGTTATATTAATTTTAGCAGGAATTTTAACGCCCTCGCCCGACATGGCAAGTCAAATACTGATGGCAATTCCACTTTATGCTTTGTTTGAATCAAGTATATTTGTGGCTAAAGCAGTAGAAAAAAATAAAGCAAAAGCAAATAATTAAAAAATCAATATTATGAAAATAGCAATAGCAGCCGACCACGCAGGTTTTGAATACAAAGAAATAATTAAAGCAATGCTTGTAGATTTAAACTACGAAGTAACCGATTTTGGAACACATTCTACTGCTTCTATGGATTATCCTGATGTTTCGCATACGCTTTCGGTAAGTGTTGAAAACAAAGAAAACGAATTAGGTATTCTAATTTGTGGAAGCGGAAATGGCGTAAACATGGCTGCTAACAAACACCAAGGAATTAGAAGTGCACTTTGCTGGACAGATGAAATTAGTTCATTTGCACGCACTCATAACGATGCAAATGTAGTGGCTTTGCCTGCTCGTTTTATTGATATAGAATTGGCTAAAAAAATTGTTTTAACTTTCCTTACTACTCATTTTGAAGGTGGCCGCCATCAGAACAGAGTTGATAAGATTAGCTGCTAGTTTGACAAATTACAAAAATTGAAAGATTGGAAAGATTGGAAGGTTGGTTGTTGATAAATATTTGAAAGCTAGCTTTTACAAACTAAAAATGATTTTAAGTTTTTGGAGTATTGATATAAAAATAAACTAGCAGAAAAAAGATAGAAATAAATGAATCATTTTCCGGTTACTAGTTCTGTTATTTCTGCTGCTTGTTTAAATGATTTTTTGAAGCAATAATAGGGTAAATAAAAACTTTTAAGCTCCTGCTTTCAAATGATAATCCATCAACGGTTGCTTCCAATTTCTTTGTCCAGTTTTTACTTTAGCTCCTAATACGTTTAAAATACTATAAATACCAAAATAGGTTCGGTTAATGTATAAGGCATGTTGCGAGCCTCGTCCTTCCTTGCTTTCGCGCAGTTCCTTCATATTGGTAACTTCTTCACCTAAAGCGTAAATGCTATCAATATAATCATTGTTACTAAAGTCAAATTCATCGGTGGCAAAAGGAGTGCTTAACAAAGTTGTCATTCTAATAAATGCATCCGTAATTACATCTTGCGTGCGTTTATCGTCTTTATCACTTACTATTTGTTGCTGAATCATGATGCGTTTTACACTTTCATCGCTTTTCAAAATTTCAGGTACCAATAAAGCAAAATAGTTGTAGTAAAAATCTTCAGGGATTTCCTTCACACAACCAAAATCAATGATTCCCAATATTCCATTGGCATTCATCAAAAAATTTCCTGGATGTGGGTCGGCATGCACCGCTTTTTGCTCATGCACTTGAATATCGTAAAAATCCCACATGGCTTGGCCAATTTTATTTCGTATTTCTTGACTCGGATTTGTTTTCAAAAACTCTTCCATGTGTTCTCCTTCTAACCAATCCATCACCAACACTTTATTGCTTGAATACTCGGGATAATATTTGGTAAATTGCACGTTTGGAATATGCTTGCAAAGTGCAGAAATTTCTTGGCTGCGTTGCAATTCTAAATCGTAATTGGTTTCTTCCAACAGCTTACTTTCTACTTCAATAATGTATTTTTCAAATTCTTTTTCACTCAGTCCTATTAACCTAAAAGCAATGGGTTTTACCATTTTCAAATCGCTTTTGATGCTTTCAGCAACGCCAGGATATTGAATTTTTACAGCTAATTTTTGACCATCTTTTGTAGCTTCATGCACTTGTCCAATACTTGCCGCACGAGTTGATTGCATGTTAAATGTATCGAAAATTTGTTGCGGTGTTTTACCAAATTGCTTGATAAAAGTTTGAACAATTAACGGACCCGAAAGCGGTGGAGCAGAATATTGTGCCAAGGCAAATTTGTTGGTATAAGCTCTTGGCAAAACATTTTTTTCCATGCTTAACATTTGCGCCACTTTTAAAGCCGAACCTTTTAGTTCACTCAAAGCATTGTAAACATCTTCAGCATTATCTTCATGTAATCTATCTTTGCTGATGCTTGGATCGACCATTTTTTTAGAATAATGTTTGATATAATTTCCGCCTATTTGTGCGCCTGTTTTTACAAAACGCATGGCACGTTCTACTTTTGTTGAAGGAATTGAATGTTGTTCCATTGATGATTTAGTTTATCTGCCACATCCCGATAGCTATCGAAATACACAGATAACACAGATTTTTTATTTAGTTTGTTGATGAACTTTTTACTGCTGCCACTGATTGCACTGATTATTTATTCTTTTATCGGTCGTTGAGCTTGTCGAAGCGTTGCCACAGATTCACTGATTACTTAAATTTTTTTTATAAAATTACTTTATAAAAAATCTGTGAAATCTGTGGCTACTTTTTTCTTAAAATGTGCGACTATTTTTTACCTGTTTTGGAACAAGAATTTCCCGAAATCTAGGGCAGCATCTAAAGCTGATTTTCCCATTAAATCGAAAGCCAAGTTAACGGAACGTTCAATTGACTCATCGGTTTTTTCAAAACTTTTGCTGTTGTCATTTAACCAAAAAGCAAACACAAACAAAAAGTTTAACCATAATCCACTTGCGTATTTATCGTCTAAATATTTACGTTCTAGTATTTCATTTGTACCAATTCCTTCCGATAAAATAGGTTTCATTTTTTCAGTAAAAACGGTATGTAATTCATTCAAATATTTTGGCCAACGAGGCAATTTTACCAAATCGCGATTTTTTAAATACACTGCAAAACTTCGGTAATTCTTGGCTTCTTCAATATAAGCAAAAAACACTGCCAACACTTTTTCACGTGATGAATATTCAGCCCAAGGTTCAGAATCAGCACAAGCTTTGTAAGCATTTTCGAACCAGATTTTATAAATATCTGCTTCTAAACTTTCCAAACTTGAATAATGGTTGTAAAATTCTTTTTCTTCCATGCCAACAGCCTTGGCAAACAGGTAAACACTTTCAGGAGTTTTATTATGCTCCAACGTGTGGTTTATATATTGTTTTATTAAATCGTTGCTCATGTAAATATTGACAAACAATTATTAATTAAGTTTCAGAAACTAAGAAAAGTTGGAAAATATGTTATAAGTTTGAATTCTGAAAACCTTCCTAAAGCATACCGAATTTGGGTAGAAAGGAAAAAGTTTTATGAAAAACCATTTTATTTAAGCTAGTTAGGTTTAACTTTACGAATAAACATAAACAACAATAATACAAATTACCGAATATGAATAGATTTATACTGCTAATCATTATTTTACTGAATAATGTTCTACTAATAGCTCAAAATATTATGATTAGTAACCAGAATAATCCTAATGAGCCTTCGATAATTATCGACCCCAAAAATCCTAATGTATTAATAGCCGGAGCTAATCTAAATAATTACTATATAAGCTTGGACAGTGGTTATACTTGGACATCAAAAACAATTAGTTCAAGCCATGGAGTTTGGGGAGACCCTACGATTTCCGTTGATACAGCGAGTAATTTTTACTTTTTTCATTTGTCGAATCCTTCATCTGGAAATTGGATTGACAGAATTGTTTGTCAGAAATCAACTAACAATGGCAACACATGGACAGACGGCTCCTATACTGGATTAAATGGAACAAAAGCTCAAGACAAGCAATGGTGCGCAATTGATAGAGCAAATAATAACATGTATCTTACTTGGACACAATTCGATTCTTATGGTAGTAAAAAACCTAATGATAGTAGTAATATTTTATTTTCTAAATCTATAGATGCAGGTGTTTCTTGGTCCTCACCAATAAGAATAAACAAAACAGCTGGTGATTGCATAGATGGAGACAATACAGTGGAAGGAGCTGTTCCTGCTGTTGGGCCAAATGGTGAAATATACGTTGCGTGGGCTGGACCAAATGGATTGGTTTTTAATAAATCATTAGACCAAGGTAATACATGGTTAAATGAAGAAATTATTGTTGATTCATTTCCCGGAGGTTGGGATTTTTCAATTTCAGGGATCAGTAGAGCTAATGGATTGCCAATTACCACTTGCGATTTAAGCAATGGACCAAACAAAGGTACAATTTACATTAATTGGGCTGATCAAAGAAATGGGCTGACTAATACAGATATTTGGTTAATAAAATCAACTGATGGTGGGCAAACATGGTCATTGCCCAAAAGAGTAAATGATGACAATTCTAATAAACAACAATTTTTTACTTGGATGGCTATTGATCAAACAAATGGTAATTTATATTTTGTGTTTTATGACCGAAGAAATTATTCCAATGATTCAACAGATGTTTATATGGCACTTTCAACGGATGGAGGAAATACCTTCATAAATCGTAAAGTCAGTCAATCACCTTTCTTGCCTAATAGCGGAGTGTTTTTTGGTGATTATACAAACATAACTGTTCATAATGGAGTAATTCGTCCTATATGGACAAGATTAAACAATGGTCAGCTTAGCATTTGGACTGATATAACAAAAGTAAGTGATTTTTTATCTACTAGCAGAATTGAATATAATGAAGTTAACAATAACTTAGCTTTTAAAAATTATCCAAATCCGACTTCAGATTATGAATATGTTTCTTTTAAACTTCATACAAAATCGAAAATAAATCTTTCAATATATGACATAAATGGAAAAATGATTGCAGAAATTATTAAAAATGAAATTAGAGACTATGGAACATACATTGAAAACATTTCATTGACAAATTTGAATATTTTTACTGGAACGTATTTTTTGAGATTGGAAATTGATGGAAAAATAAAGTCGAACCGAATTATAAAACTATAATCATTTTGAACGTAAAACAATAAAAGTATTTGCTCAATTTTTCAAAAAAACTATATTTATTACTTTCATGAAACCAGCAAATGATATTACAACTATAATATTACAACTAATAAATGCTATTTCTTGCTCAATGAAAAGTTATTTATTATGTCTATTATTTTTAACCAATCTTACATCATTTTCACAAGTTGCCGTGGGACGACTTAATACAATAGGTGGCAAGCTTTGCTTTAAAGGTGGTGACATCAAAACTATAGAATTGGGTGTTACGCCAATGTGGCGATTAGGTTATGCGCATGGCATTGCTGGTTATTTGGGTCCATATCTTTCTGGAGGTATTTCACTCAACCCAAAGCAGACTATCTTTGTTCCAAAAATAGGTTTTGATTATCACTTAGCACTTTTTGGAGCAAGACTTAGTTGTGTAAATTATACAAACTTTAACGCCAATCAGTTTTGTGTTTTACCAGAAATTGGACTATCTTTTCTTGGCTACTTTAGCATACTTTATGGTTATAATATTAACCTTTCACAAGAACAACATTTTACAAGTGACACTCATACTATATCTGCTACTTTGACATTACCACTTTTTAATTAAAGGCAAACAAAATATGAAAAACAGAACAATACTATTAATAATCCTTACAACATTGGTGTTTATATTTGTTGGACTGGGCATAGGTTTTCTAATTGCATTCATCAAAGACAAAGGAGGTAACAATTATATTTGGGCAATATTGATTTTTCTTGCTGTTCTTTCTGTGATATATATAGTAATAGATGAAAGAAAAAGTAAAAAAGAACTGACAAGAAAAAAGTCTCAGTACTTAGATTTAGGCAAATTACTTTTTGAAAATTACACCACTGAATTTGAAGTTTTTTATCAATCATACTTGCAAACAAACAATAAAAATCTAAAACCAATTGAGGCTATACATGAATTTGCAGACAAAAAAGGACTTTCTCTCATTATTGATTGTAAGGGGGAAGAAAACGAGGGTGAAGTTGAATATTTCATAAGTTCTCTCATTGATAAAACAATTTCTTGGACAAATACTGCTAAGCTAAGAGAAAGGAACTCAGATTATGAGAATAACAACAGCAAATTTATCTACATACTTTTTAACGCTATAGACAAAGATTTGAAAGAGATAAATGGAAAGTTACTCTTTTTTGATTTAGGAACTGACTCATATATTTTCACAGTTACACAGTCAACAATTTTTAAAAAGATTACAAAAATTGAAAACGAAGATTTTCATGGAAGTGAAAAATTTAAAACTTGATAGTGCCAGTAGCAAAACACTAATTCACCTTCCCAATCTTCCCCTTATTTCCAGCAATAAAAACAGCATTTCCTACTTTTGCTTTTTTTACCACATTGAAGTTTTGTTGGTTAATATTTTTCCAAATTTTGGTTTTATAGTTAAATACATCTACACCATTACTTCCGCATGCTATGAAGATATTTCCATTCAATTTTTCAATACAAGAACGGTATCCAAAAGGCATGGAACCCATGTCTTCGTAATATAAATTTACCCCAATTTCGTCATAGTTTTTATAACGAACCGAATCCTTCATATAATCACCACCAACGGCTATAAATGTTTTATTGCTTTTTACAAATGAAAAAGCTCCTTTTCCATTTGCACCTTGTTGTATGGTTAAATTTATTTTTTTAGCAATAGCATTTGGCGATTTAAATTGGTAGAAACTAGAAAACATTCCACCTGTTACAAATCCAAATTCATTGTTGCCCCAACATTTTAAACTGGTTCCACTTGCAGCAAATATGGCTTCACCTTTTTCTGCTTTGGGCAAATATTTTTGGTCAATTAATTTCCAAGTATCGCCACCATTCAGGGTTTGAAGCAATAAAAATTTTCCTTTTATCGGATCGCCAACTATGATTCCTTTTTGATTGTTCCAAAAATCCATGGCATCTAAAAAAACTGCGGTATCCATGTTTTTATAAATTTCTTCCCAAGTTTCGCCACCATCTATGGTTTTTAAAATATAAGCCGGAGTTCCACTACTCAACATCACAGCAGTTTTATCATCAAATGCTTCAATGTCTCTGAAATCACTTTTTGGATAATCTTTTAACTGCTGAAAATTAAATGTTTTTCCACCATCCACGCTTTTTGCAACAGTTCCTCGGCTACCGCTCGCCCAAATAATTTGGTCGTTTACCACACACAATCCTCGGAAAGAAACTTTACTTAAAACTACGCCTTCGCCTAACTTAAATGTATTGCTATCAAGCAAAGTTACTTCCTGCTGCGCCTGACTATTTATTGCCAACAGGCAACATAAAAAACAAACAAATAATTTTACTATTTTCATTCGTTCAAATAAAGCAGATTCTTTTCAAAAACCAATGTCGTATACTTGAGTAAGAACATTTCGTTCGATAGCTATCGCATTTGCGCTAACTTAATTTATGGTTTTTTCTTGTAAACATTTATAAACATTAAAGTTCCGTAGGAACGACACTATGGTAACAACGGGTTTTAACCCGTTGAAAAAATGAACACAACCCTTCATACGAAAATCCCGAAATATTTGCGCAAAGCCCTCGGCTTTGCGCAAATATTTCGGGATTTTCGTTGTGTTTTTCTATACTTTAACCCCGAATTCCATTCGGGGCTATTGATATTAAACTCCTTTGGAGTTTTCCTAATGCGATAACTATCGAACTAAACGAATTTAGAATAATTAGAAAACTTAAGTATTCAACTTTGTTTGAAAAACTAGAATTGTTTTTCATTTTATCAACCTAATTCTAGTAGTTTCGCCATTTTTTATATATTGCTTTTTTATTCCAACATTTTCAACATGAAAAATACTTATAAAACAATCCTTTTTTTACTATTTGCTTATTGTTTTTTGCCAATTGCCAATTGCTTATTGCCAATTAACTCCAAAGCGCAAGAAGCCAATCCTGTAAACGGTCCGCATAATATTAAGGCTAATTATTACGCATTTATTCATGCAACTATTTTTGTAGATGCAAGCAATAAATTAAGCAATGCCACATTGGTAATTAAAGGTGGTAAAATAGAAAATGTAGGCGTTGGAATTACTATTCCAAAAGACGCTAAAGTGATTGATTTAAAAGGGAAATTCATTTATCCATCGTTTATTGATTTGTATTCAAATTATGGAATTAATTGGCAAAATAATAACCGAAATAATGACAAACAATATGCAACCAACAAAAAAGGTGCTTATGCTTGGAACGATGCCATACGAGCGGAATTAAATGCAGTGGATTATTTTAGTTTTGATGAAAAAAAATCGAAACAATTCGTTGAAAGTGGCTTTGGTGCTGTACTTTCAGGAATAAATGATGGAATTTGTAGAGGAACTTCTACCCTAGTTTTAACAAATAATAACAATGAAAATGAGTTGGTAATTTCGCCAAAAGCTGCAGCCGGATATAGTTTCAACAAAGGAAGTTCTATTCAAGATTACCCCAATTCGTTGATGGGAAGTATTGCTTTGCTTAGGCAAACTTATTACGATGCAAATTGGTATAAAACTCAAACCAAAGAAAAGAATTTAACCTTAGATGCTTTTAACCAATTACAAAATTTACCTAGCATTTTTGAAGTAGATGATAAGCTTTCTGTATTGCGTGCCGATAAAATAGCCAAAGAGTTTAAAACCAATTTTATTGTTAAAGGCGATGGCGATGAATACCAAAGATTGAATGAAATAAAGGAATCAAATACTTCATTAATTATCCCAATCAATTTTCCAAAACCATATGAAGTAGAAGATGTTTTTGATGCAAATTATGTAAGCACTGCCGATATGAAACATTGGGAAATGGCGCCTGCCAATGCAAAATTATTGAGCGAAGCAAATATAAATTTTGCCATTACCAGCAATGGTTGCCATGATGCAAATGAGTTTTTGAAAAACTTGCGCAAGGCTGTTTTATATGGCTTAAACGAAACTGTTGCTTTAAATGCATTGACAAAAATTCCTGCGCAAATGATTAAAGCCGATAAACAAATTGGAAGTTTGCAAAAGAATATGTTGGCCAACTTTTTTATTAGTAACAAACCAATTTTTGATAAAGAAGCAGTAATTACTGAACACTGGATTGATGGTAAAAAAAACGAAGTAAATACATTGCCAACAGAAGATTTAAGAGGAAAATATTCAATCAATTTAAAAGGCTTTGATAACTATATGATGAAAATAGATGGCGATGCTACAAAGCCAACTATTACCTTATTAGGAACCGATACTTTAAAAGCCAATTTGGATTTTGGAAATAACATGATGAACTTGGTTTTTAAAGCTTCAAAAAAATCAACGGAAAATATAAGAGTAAATTGTTGGATTGATAAAACAGAAAATATAAATGACACCAATCAAGTGAAAAACTTAGTTGGGCAAGCGCAATTATTAGACGGAAGTTTTACTGGTTTTAAAGCTAATTGGATAGAAAAAGTAAAAGAAGAAAAAAAGAAAACTGATTCTATTCCTGTTATTTCTTTAGGCGATATTGTTTATCCATTTACTGATTATGGATGGAAAATAAAACCAAGTGCTGAAACTGTTATTTTTAAAAATGCTACCGTTTGGAGTAATGAAAAAGAAGGTATTTTAACTGAAACTGATGTAGCAATTAGTAATGGGAAAATTGTTGCCGTTGGCAAAAATATATCGTTAGCAAATGCAAAAACAGTTGACGCTACTGGCAAACATTTAACCAATGGAATTATAGATGAACACTCGCATATTGCCATTACACGTGGTGTGAATGAATGTTCTCAAGCCGTAACTGCAGAGGTTAGAATTGGTGATGTGGTTTACAGTGAAGACATCAATGTTTATCGTCAGTTGGCAGGCGGTGTAACTTCAGCGCAGTTATTGCACGGTTCGTGCAACCCAATTGGCGGACAAAGTGCGTTGATAAAATTACGTTGGGGATTAGCACCCGAAAAAATGAAAATTGAAGGCGCTGACGGTTTTATAAAATTTGCTTTGGGTGAAAATGTAAAACAAAGTAATTGGGGAAATGAAACCAATCGTTATCCGCAAACCCGCATGGGCGTTGAACAAATTATGTACGATGAATTCATAAGAGCCAAAGAATATGAAAAGAATTTGAAACAAAATTCAGCATTTACTCGCAAGGACTTGGAGCTTGAAGCTGTGCTTGAAATACTGAATAAAAAACGCTTTATCAGTTGCCATAGTTATGTGCAAAGTGAAATAAATATGCTCATGCATGTGGGCGATAGCATGGGTTTTAAAGTGAATACATTTACCCATATTTTAGAAGGCTATAAAGTAGCCGATAAAATGAAAGCGCATGGCGTAAGTGCCAGTACTTTTGCCGATTGGTGGGCTTATAAATACGAAGTGATTGATGCCATTCCTCATAACGCAGCCATTATGCAAAAAATGGGTTTAAACGTTGCCATCAACAGTGATGATGCTGAAATGGGACGTAGGCTAAACCAAGAAGCTGCTAAGATTATAAAATACGGAAATATTAGTGAAGAAGATGCTTGGAAAATGGTGACTTTAAATCCAGCCAAAATGCTTCATTTAGACAATAAATTAGGAAGTATAAAAGTAGGTAAAGATGCCGATTTAGTGCTTTGGAATAACAATCCATTAAGCATTTATGCCAAACCTGAAATGACTTTTGTAGATGGAATTTGTTATTATAGCATAGCTCAAGATGAAGCTTTAAGAATAACTATAAAAATTGAACGCCAACGCTTAATTAATAAAATGATTGCTGCCAAACAAGCAGGTGAAAAAGCTGAACATAAAGTAAGTAAGATTGACGAAAATTATCATTGTGAGGATTAGAAATAAAATTATGAAAGTGAATAGTTTTTGGCTTATAGCTATTAAGTTTACAGGTCTTTGGTTAAGCATTAAAGCAGGGGAAATGTTTTCAAACCTTATTAGTTCTTTCTTCCAAATATCACAAAATAGTAATCCTATTGGTAATGATGAATTAATTATTACTACTTACATCATAGTAAGTACTTTTTTGTATTTTTTGATAGTTTATCTTTTTGTTTTTAAAACACAGCTAATCATAAATGTGCTTCGCCTAAATAAAGGATTTGATGAGGAGTCTTTCCTATTCAATCTTGATAAAAACAGAACTTTGAAAATAGTAGTTATTTTTATTGGCTGTTTTACTTCTATCGAAACATTACCTTATATCATTTCTAATATTTCGAGGTATTTTGAAACCAGTTTGCGAAATGAAATAGAGGGAATCAATTCTCCCATTTCTTTGTTTTCAGATAATATTTTTTATATATCTAAATTGATGATTGGCTATTTACTAATGGTTTACAACCAAAAAGTGGTTAGTTTAATTAATAAAGGAGTTGACAATGATAAATCAACTCCTTTATTTTAAATGATTTGCAATATCAAATGTTCTTTTAATTTAGTCCAAAGATGCGAAGTAATTTTATATCAAGACAAAGAACAAAAATCGTTTCATAGCATTAGTTATGGAACTATTTTTTGAAGAAGTATTGACGAAAAAGAACAAGAAGACCCGATATCAATCGGGTGGACTAAATTATATGGGTATTTGGAATAAACTATATTGCAATTTGAAATTGTAAAACAACCATACTTTTTCTATCACTCTCTTTTAAATCTGTGTTGCTAAATACTGGTCTGTTTTGATAATTCAAGGTTAGTTTGCTTCTATAACCACTAATGTACCAATTTAAACCTGCATCATACTGAAACATGCCTTGTTGTAATCTATCAAAATTACCATGCATTACCATGATATAAGGTTGTAATTGTCCGTTTTTTTCACCTAAAATATGCTTAGGTAAAAGCAAACCTAATTGACCAGCTACAATATTACCAGTTCCCATCATTGGAAATGCATTTCCAGCACCATTAATAGATGGAGTACCTGCAACTACTCCATCGGCTGGATTCATTACACCTTGGTTACGGATATAATTTTTACCATAACCCAAATGCATGGCAGTGGCATACGCACTAATGGCCATTCCTTTTGTTCCAATAGGAGCATCGTAATAGGCATCTACAGCGTAGTTAAACATGTCTTCTTGAATTGTATCTTTTATAGTTGCATTGTTATGATGCCACATTGCATTGGCTTGATATTGAAAACCTGCGCCAATATTAAACACCTTTTTTTTACCTAAATAAGTACCCGTCATGTATGGTGTTAAGTTGCTTTCTTCATCCAAAAACTGATACATTACATAAGCACTTGTTTGTGGACTTGGAGGCATGTAACTAAAATCGGAATTCACCCCAATTGTTTTTACAACAGTACTTTTGTTTGCTAACATTGGGTCTGACATTATAAAACGATAATCAATTTTACCAATCTTACCTTTGGCATAAATGCTTAACTTACGTAAAAATTGATCGTTGGCATCATTGGTGTTTTGTTCAAATAATGGCGCATCAAAACCCATAATACTTGCCACAGATGGCGAAGCGAAACGAGTAAAACCTGTCCATGCAGTTAAACCCATACCAACTTGAAGACTTCGATTGGTAACGTAATATTCAGCCAAAACATCGTGAAAAAAAATTGGAATTTTTCGATCGCTAATGCTGCTAAAATTATTGATACCCAATTGAGAATAGAAGAAAACTTTATCGGTTACCATACCAAATATTTGCTGACGCATGCGCCTAATTCCAATATCGTAATTAGAAGAAGTTGCAAATCCACCAATGGTACTTCCTGGGTTCATTTCAGTGTATCGTCCCCAAAGTTGAGCAGTAATAGTTGTTTTTAAATAATGAGTACCTTCATCGTTTAAATTCATCCTCAATTCTTTGTCAGGTTTTGTTTGCGCATTTACTGAAAAATGAGCTATAAATACACTTGCTAAAGTGCATGCAATCATTTTAACTTTTTTCATCATTTTCCGAATTTAATAATTATAATTTTTTTCTAGTTGAATGAGGATGGTCCGAGAACGATTTATGGTTATGTAAACCTTTAATGGTAAAATGTCCACCTTCATGATTATATTTTTCGGCCATTTCGTGAATATTTTCCATTACACTATGATCTACCAATTTAGCATTGGTAAAATCAATGGTTATTTGTTTGTTTCTTGGCATGGCATCTAATTGTTTTTTCAATCCAATATAATTACTAAAAATAGCTGAATGTTCTACATCTATTACATAATGTTCATCGTCTATTATCTCAATATTTAAGAATGGTTTGAACAAGCTTTTTAAAGGAACACCATTAATTAAATGTATATATATTTTCACCAAAATTCCAGCTGCAATACCTACTAATAAATCGGTGGCAAGTGTAAAAATAATGGTTGCAACAAATATAAATAATTGTTCCTTACCTGCTTTGTGAGTTTTAGCAAATTCTTTTGGAGCAGCCAATCTATATCCAGTAACCATAAGCATTGCAGCCAATGCAGCTAAAGGAATTTGATGAATTATTTGACCTAAAAACAATACGAAAACCAATAAAAATACTCCATGGAAAAAGTTAGCCCAACGAGTTTTTGCACCATTGCTCACATTGGCCGAACTACGAACTACTTCAGCTATAATTGGTAATCCACCAATAAAACTTGAAACAATATTTCCAGAACCTTTAGCATATAATTCTTTATTGAAATTACTTACACGTTTAAAAGGATCCAACTTATCTATGGCAGCTGCAGTTAATAAAGACTCTAAACTAGCCACCAAGGCGTATGTAACCATCATTTGAATACCAAATCCAGTTAACAAATAATCGAACCTAGGTAGTACAATTCCGTCCATAAAATTTTCAGGAAGATTCACTAAAAATTTGGGACCAAGACTATATTCATGCTCAGTTAAAAACAAATATTTATGTTCATGTTCTAAATCAAAATAATGACCTAAAGGAATGGCAATCAAAATTACAATTAAAGGCGCAGGAAGCATTTTTATATATTTGTTTTTAAACATTGGTAATCCAATCAAAATGACTAAACTTAAGGAAGCAATTATGGCTACTTCTGGGTTCATGTGCATAATGCTACTTGGAATAGCTGCAATGATTTCAAGCATTTCTTTACCTTCTGGCTTTACTCCAACAGCTGTATGAAATTGTTTTGCAAAAATCATAATTCCAATGGCTGCAAGCATTCCATGAACTACTGATGATGGAAAAAAATTGCTAAGCATACCTGCTTTAACTTTAGCAAAAATCAATTGTAAAACACCACAACCTACTCCAACTCCTAATGTGCATTGATAGGCAAACATTTCAACTTGTTCAGGTGAATAATTAATGGGTGCCATTTTTTTAAACCCTTCCATGCTCATTAAAACTATAATGGCCAATCCTGCTGCTGGCCCGTTAATGGTTAAATGCGAACCACTGGTCATGGAAATAAACATACCTCCAATAATACCTGCTAAAATTCCAGCCATTGGTGGAACACCACTTGCCATGGCAATGCCTAAACACAAAGGCAATGCTACTAATGACACAATAAAACCTGAAAGTAAATCATCTTTCCAGTTTTGTTTTAAACCCGCAAAAAAGTCTTTTGGGATTGTTAATTTTTCTGTTTTTTTCATTTTATAATTTTTTTTTCTCCGATGAATCGGAATTGTTTAATTTGTTTTTTTATTAATTGCTTATTTTCCGTTGGCTAAAGCCTAACGGCAATAGATCCATGCTAGTTGCCAATTACTTATTGCTAATTGCTAATTTTCCGTTGGCTAAAGCCTACCGATAGCTATCGGCACGGCAATAGTTCCTTGCTAGTTGCCAATTGCTTATTGCTAATTAACCATTGTCAATTAATTCTAAGATGACCTAAATCCAACATCATGGAATCGTTTAATATGAGGTCCTAAAAACAAACGTGAATAAATTCTCATCAATGACAAACCATCAATAATAAAACTGATGGAAACAATGAGTGCTAACGATGCTTGATTTTCTTGAATATGGGTAAAAATTAAATCTTCTCCAATAAAGGTTGGACTAATGGGGAAGCCAGATAAACCAAGGCAAGCCAAAAGGAATAGAAATGCCAAACGTGGGTGTTTATATGAATGGCCATAGAACTGGTTTAAATCTATCAGCTGTTCTTGTTTTTTTAGTTTAAACAAACAAAAATAGCCCAACAAACCAGCCACAGCAATGCCACTTAAATAAAGTAAAGTATGAGAATATGCAAAATGTTCGTTAAATGAAACCGATAATGAAATCATTACATTATTCATTAAAACCAATGTCCAACTTAAAAACACATTCTTGCGTTCTGTAAATGATTTTATTACAAATAACATTCCTATGATACCAAAAAATTCGGGTAAAAATCGGTGTATTTTATAAGGAATATGTGATTCAAAATGCAATGCCAATAAACCACCTAAAAGTATAACAATGAAAATAATAACTATAGCTTTAAAGTTCAAAAAGTTCATTTTCCTTCCTACATTTTTTATTGGCATCCAAACAAATTGGAACATGAGCCAATCGAGGTTCCATTCTTTTAAACTAAGCATGTAAATGGTGAATTGAATACGTTTAGGAAGTGAATCTTCGGCAGAATTTTTACGTGGAATAAAGTTATAAAATTGTTCACGAATTAAATAGCTTACCACCGATGGAGATACCAGTAATTGGTATGTTCTAAGAAATGCATTTCCTGCAAAATGTATCAATGCCAATGGTTCAAAACCAAGAGAAATTTCTACAAATATTAACCCTATTTGAGCAATGGATGCATAGGCAATTTGGCTTTTAACCGATGACTGAACTCGAGCAGTTAAAGTACCAATTAAAGCAGTTACAATTCCTAATAAAGCTATGATTACCCTTACCGAATATTGATGTTCCCAAAACGGAAATGTTCGAAGTAACAAAAACACACCCATATGTACCGATAGCGAACCATAAAAAATAGCACTTGATGGAGTTGGACCTTCCATTGCCCTAGGCAACCAAGATGAAAATGGAAACTGAGCTGATTTTGCAGCTGCCGAAATCAAAATCATAATAGAAATAAACACACCAACCCAACTGTGATTTTGCAAATGTGCATGCACCAAATCGTAGTTATTGAGTTTTAAAAAAGTAATATTTTCGTTCCATAAATGATGGCTCATCCACATGGCTAATAAAATACCAACATCGCCAATGCGATAAATGCTAAAAACTTTGATAGCATTTTTTACAGGCAAATACCTATCGCGGTAAAAGCTAATGAGTAAAAATGAAGAAATTCCAAGAATTTCCCAACCAATAAATAGGGTTTCAAAATTTCCTGAGACTACCGTAATACAATAGCCAAGATAGAAAAACATAACCGTGTTAAAGAACCTTTTGTATCCTATTTCTCGGTGTAAATAATACCGACTATAAATGGTTACTAAAAAGGTAAGAAATGTGCCAACAAATAAGTAAACTGCTGTAATTTTATCGAAATAAAAATCAAGCAAAAACTCGTAATTTGTTGTATAAAAAATTACAATTTCTTTGTGGTTTAAAACTGGTGCCCCGTAAAAAAACCAGAACAAAGTGAAACATAAAAACAATGTAAGTGAAACACCAACAGAAGTAAATGAAACGAATGAAATTAGCTTTTCATCATTGCGATGGATAACCAAAGTAATGATAAATCCTATTAAAGGAATGAGTATGAATAATTGAATTAATTTCTCCATTTTTTTAGTTAATTATTATACAGATAAACAGGAAAATTCTCTTCGTTCGATTCTATCAAAGTATTCAAATCGGTAATTGTTTTTAGCCGCTCAGTTAAGGGTTTATAGTTTACAAAAACACCTTCTTTAAAAATTTGCAACTTTCTATCAATTGGATTTACAGACACTAAGTGAATCCATTCGTTAATATACCATTGGTAAGTTTCGGGAGTATTGCTGATTGCTTTTAAAACTATTTCAGGAAAATGTTCTACAATTAATAATAACCTAATTGGGTCGTGTACTTCTATCATTTGACTAGGTAAACCCGGACGTAAATCGCCATCAATGCCATTGGCAACGCCTATTAAACCCATTACATTATGAGGCAATTTGGTGCCTGCTCCAAGTTTTTGATTATCAACCCTTGAAAAATAATACTCTAAATTTATTCCTCCACAAACCGGACCTATTGGTTTTAAAATATTGGTTAAATACTTTCCATCTAAATCTATTTTATAATCGTAAGAATTCATAAAAGAACGTCTGTCTAAGAACACATTTTTGGTTAAATCTCTTTGTCCAACAATACAAAGTGCGTTGGTAGCATGGTTTAACTCAGGCCTTGGTTCAAACAATGAAACCGAACGAAGTTTTACATCTTCATGTACTTTTTCAGCACTTTGTTTTGAGTTTGTTAAAATAAATCTGCGCGATCTTTCCTTGGCATTTTCATGCAATGCTTTATTAAAATTTATTATATTTTGCTCATGCAATTCGATGTTTTTTTCTTGAAGTAAATCTTCATCATAAAACTCCATTTCATCTCTAGTTGTATCGTGCAAAGCACCTATAAATTGAGTAGTTTCTGGAATAAAAAGTCCTTTATTGGCAAGTATTTTTCTTACCTTTTTATGGTTAGCCATAAAGCTCATTACACGTGCATTCACGGAACCTGGTCTGCCCGAACAAGCACCACAATCGTAACCGGCATAGTGCGTATTATTGATGCTACTTGCTCCATGCCCAAATAGGTAAACCAAAGGAGCAAAGTTTTCAATTAAACCAATGCTATGCAATAAATTTTCTACTCTTACTACCATTTCATCAATGGTAAACCCTACTTGTAAATCGCCTTCTTTTTGATTCACATTTCTGTTTTCAATAGTTAATTGCGAAAACTTGTCCATATGCTTAAACGATGAAGTGGTAGCAGGACTCATACTTGGTCTGAAAATATTTAAAGCCAATTTAAAAGCAGAAGAAAAACCTAATGTTTGTGATATAATCCAACCACTTAGCAGTGAGTGACTGTGCTTACTATAATGCGCATCATTGTCTTTATTTCCTTTGGTATTAATTTCTCTGATTAAGTGTTTTGGATTAACAGGAGCGGGACAAAGTTTAGTGTGAAATTTTCCATTTTTAGGTCTGTAATAAAATTCTACTCCAAAAAATCCTGGTGTCCCAAATGTTTCACAATTTTCATCGTTTTGTTCTACATATCTTCTAATAGAACATTCTCTATCATCAATACAAAACATGGCTTGAAAACTCTTTGCAGTTTTAGCTTCTATTTTGCTTTTACTTAACTTTATTCCAGCCAAAACTTGGTCGTAATAGCTCCATTCAAAAGCATCTTGCCAAAGCATAATTACTTCATTTAATTCAGTCATTTCAACTTTAGCAAATAATTTTTCTGGAAAACTTTTCAGGGTATCTTTTAATGGATTCCATTTACCGTTAAAATGATTGTCTAAAGCATTTATTTCAAGCAATAATTCAAACACAATAAAATCGTGAAGCGAAATATCTTTATGGTCTAATAATGCTTTAGGATTGTCTTCAACAAATGATACCATGCCCGACCAACCTTGATGTGCAAACTGTTGGTCGTATAAATATTGAGCAAATAAAGTTTCATTTCCAACCAATATTTTCAATAAATTGGCAATAGAATATTCATTATTAAGTATTATTTTTTTTACTCTTTTCGAGTTAAAAATACTACCATAACTCATTCGTTCGAGCGTTAAAACCGAAGCCAAAAATCCATTTTGGTGAATAGGAAAATTCCATATAGCAATTCCTTGGTCTAAGTAACTACCAACAGTGCGAAACAACATTGGGTGAACCATAGAATCCATATCAAATTTATACAGATTTTTCCAATTGGCTTTTAGCTTTCCTATTCTTGAATCTAAAGCATATTCATAGTTTTGTTCAAGCAATTTTGATTTCCATTCATCTAAATTACTTACTCCTTTTTTATCCGAAATTACTTTATCAATTACCTCATTTTTTATCCTACCTTTTTTATATAAAATTCTATAATCATTGAGTGATAAAGTAGTTTTATAACCAAAAATTTCAGATGCATTTTTCAAGGCATCGTAAAACTTTAAATGTTGAAAAGCATGAAGGGTATTGTGATGAATAAAATCTTTTAATGGTGCTTGCGCTGGCAAATAATGCTTCAGCTCATGCAAAACCTCGTATTCATTGAAGTTTGATTGATTGTTTGTCATTTTTTTTCTTTTACAACCCAATAATTGGATTGTTTTAAAGTTTAAAAAGTTAAACATTTACAAGCAATAATTACGTGAATGAACATCTGTTCAAAGCAAATAGTTATTAGCTAAAATGTTGATTTATAATAAATAAATGATGTTTTGAGGTCAAATAAAATACCCCAAGTTTTTGAAAAGAATCCTAAATTCTAAAACAATTATTAGCCTTGTAAATGCTAATATTGTTGGTGTAGTTGTGGTAATTATTTACCGATTTAATACAAGTATTGTCAATTTGTATAAATTGAAATAAAGTAGTTAAATAATTAAGTTCTATGAAAAAATCTTCTGTGCCGTTTTCTTCACTTTCGTCTTCTTCTATTTCAGTATTTGCTATGCTAATGGCAATATCTTTTTGCGAATCAGCAGCATGAATAGAAGTTTTATTTATAGATTTTTGAATGGAAACAAACGCACTTTGTCCTAAACAAATTTTAAGTATTAGCACCGAGGCTAGTAACATAAATAATCGTGCAGTTGTGTTTTTCAAGGTTGCAAAGGAAACAAATTTATTTGAAAAGTTCACATAAGCATTATTTCGTTTCAAAAAAAAAATGACATTCCTTGCTTTAATTATTGATTTTTACAATTGAGTTACAAATGAATGTTATTTTGAATTTACTATTTCACAAACAAGTTTTTTTGAAATGTTAATTTATAACTCTTTTTTTTTGCTTATATTTTATTCGATAAATATATTCAATTCTTCAATAAAACAATAAGTTTGGATTTATTAAATTGCATAGAATGGTAAACAAAGAATCTGCATGCAAAAAAATTAGAATAGATTGAAAGGTTTACTGTACAATTTATCTCATAAAAAAATTCGACTATAACGAAACAAAACCTTAACAGATTTTACAAATCCATTTTTTTAAGCTTCAGGTTGAGAAGTAGGTACTAAAAGTGAATGCGCAAATGCTTACCGCAAAGTTATTCAAGAGGATAGATGTAAAGCAGGCAAAACCAAGACAAAAATTAAAGTAATTATTTTACAGAAACTTTAATTGTTGCCATTATTTTAACATCAATATCTGCTTTTTACTCAATACCTTTACACCCTAATTTTTACAGAATTTGAAAAGATTTATTTTAGCAATTATTACTATTGCCCCATTTCAATTATTTGCACAAACCCTTACCAGCAGCGTTTCTTCATTGCCAAGTTTTGGCAATTGTGTAATTAATTTAGCCACTGCTGCACAAAAATTCACCATCAGTGGTAGCGGTTTAACCAATGAAGTAACACTTACAACTTCTACTTCTTTTGAAATAGCTACTAATTGTGTAAGTCAATATACTAGCAATCCAATTTTATTAAATATTGAAAGTGGAATATTATCAAATACTACAGTTTTTGTAAGATTATCTCCATCTGTAATTGGAAATGTAAGCGGAACGGTAAATATAAAAAGTATTGGGGCAAATGAAGTAAATATATCAGTGAGTGGAGTTTCAACAAATTGGAATATTCCAACTGCAAACGGTAATTATTATAGTTCAACAACCGATTTAAGTGGTGCTGAACTTAAAACTGCATTGTTTAATAAAATAGCTGCACATTCAGTTACTTCATACAGTGGCTTATGGAATACTTATAGCACCACCGATAATTTTTATAACGGAAAAGTTTGGGATATTTATTCAACTAATATTTGTGGTGTAACACCTTACAATTATTCATTTGGAACCAATCAGTGTGGTAGTTATTCTAAAGAAAGTGATTGTTATAACCGCGAACATAGTTTCCCGCAAAGTTGGTTTGGAAGTGCATCGCCAATGGTTAGCGATATGTTTCACATTTACCCAACCGATGGAAAAGTAAATGGTGAAAGAAATAATTATCCTTATGGAGAAGTTTCAAGTGCTACATTTACTTCATTACAAGGTGGAAAATTAGGTGCGAATACTTTTCCTGGTTATTCAGGAATTGTGTTTGAACCCATTGATGAATACAAAGGCGACTTAGCCCGAACTTATTTTTATATGGCTACTCGCTATGAAAATTTAATTGCCGGCTGGCAAAATAATGGCAATGCCAATGATATTTTAGCAGGAAATTCTTTTCCAGTTTACGATCAATGGGTGATAGATTTAATGATAAAATGGCATAATCAAGATCCGGTAAGTTTAAAGGAAATAAATAGAAACAATGCTATTTATGGATACCAACAAAACAGAAATCCATTTATTGATAGTCCGCAGTTTGTTCAACGAATTTGGATTGGAAATTGCCCTAATAAACCAACCATTGTTTCTAGCAATGCAACTGTTGAATTGCCTAAAAATTTACCTTTAAAAGTTAGTTTAAAATGGCAAAGTGGAAACGGAAATAGGCGATTAGTTCTGATAAAAGCCAATGCACCTGTAGATGAAATTCCTTTTGATAGTTTTGAATATATTGCGATTTCAATTTTAGGTGCTGGCAGTGAAATTGGCAATGGGAACTATGTGGTTTATAATGGTATGGGAAGCGAAGTGAACATAAGTCATTTTAATGTTGAAATGAATTATTATTTTGCAATATTTGAATATAACGGCTATCAAAAAACTGCTCAATATTTTGCATCTCCATTCAGAGGCAGTTTCAATACAATTCCAGTATATATAGATTCGTTTTCTGTTAAATTAATTGATTCAAAAACTAGTTCATTAAATTGGAAAACAGTAAGTGAAAGAAACAATGATCGTTTTGAAATTGAACGTTCAATTGATTCAACAAACTGGATAAACAGAGGCACTTTAAAAAGCATTGGGAATAGTGTATTACCAACAGATTATTCATTTACCGATAGTTTACCTTTTGTGAGTAATATAAAACAATTATTTTACTATAGATTGAAACAAATTGGGTTGGATACTTCTTATCAATACAGTAAAACCGAAAACATTACCATTGACAATACAAGTATTGAAAATTTTAAAAATATGTCGGCTGAATGGCTAATTACACCAAATCCTTTCACCAATCAGTTACGTATGTATGTTACTTTGCAAACAGAAAATTTATGTAACATCACCATTAAAAACATTTTAGGAAATGAAGTATTTAATTTATCAAAAAACATTTATCAAGGCAAGCAAGTTATTACTATTAATGAGCTTGATTTATTGCCAAATGGCATTTACATCTTGCAGTTACAATGCGGAAACGAAAATGTCAGACATCGCATTATTAAACAACAATAATCAAATGAACGATGATTCAACAATAGTAAACAAAACCGATTCGGAATGGAAAGCCCAATTAACACCTGAACAATATTATGTGCTTCGCCAAAAAGGAACCGAACGCCCTTTTACCAGTAAATGGGAAGAACATTATGATGGTGGAACTTATTCTTGTATTGCCTGTGGCAATGAACTTTTTAAAAGTGACAGTAAGTTTGATGCTGGTTGCGGATGGCCAAGTTTTTTTGAAGCTTTAGATAGTACCAAAATAAAAACTTCAATAGATAAAGCACACGGCATGCAACGAGTAGAAATTATGTGTGCTAAATGTGGCGGACATTTAGGTCATGTGTTTGATGATGGTCCAAAACCAACAGGATTACGCTATTGTGTGAATGGTGCAGCATTGGATTTTTTAAAGAAAAAGTAATTCAAAAATTCTAGAAGCTGTATATATTTAATTGTTCAAATTTATACAGCTTCTAAAAAATTTCTATAAAATAGCATCAATTAAAAAACTTTTTTTGTTCAATTCAAATTTATCTTTGGCTTTTTTGCCCAACATTAATTGTGCTAAAGGTGCTTTTGGCGATAGAACTGTAACGCTTATTTCGTTTAAATTAATTACGCCCAAACCAACAGCTATATAAAATATTTTATCGTTAGCTAAAACAATGCTTCCTTGAACAATAGTTTTTGTAGTAATTACGTTTTCTAATTTAAGTAAAAAACCCAATTCTTGTTTGTTTTCAAATACTTGTTTGGCGCTCATATCTCTAGCCAATTGACTCATGGCTCTGCCCGTTTCATACTTATCGCCCATACTGCTTTTTTCTTCCGAATTGGCTGCTTCTTGCGCATCTAACATGGCTTTTTCGCCATCGGCTATTCGTTGTAAAAGCATGTTTTTACAATGCTCAAAAAGTTCTTTTTTGTTGATCAATTTATTTTATGTTTAAGTTTCATTTACTAAATCACAATTGAAATAGTAACTTTAAATGAATTGTAATGTTGTATTATTTTTTCAACAAAAACTCAATTGGAATTCTTACTCTTTTGCTCCAAGCAATTTCAGAATGATTTTCGCCTTCAAATTTTTTTGTCATCCAATCATTATTAATAAAAGAATACGTTTTTCTAATCATAATGCTATCTACTTGTAATTGAAAAGGTTCATACATGGCATCCAGCGTTTCGGTTCCATAATCAAAATATATTTTATGGTTTTTAGCCTCTGGCAAATGTGTTTTTAAATAAACTTGCATGGCTTTTGGAAAAGGATTGTCAGCCTTAAAAATTCCAGGCCAATGAGTTGACAAACAAGCAGCACCTCCAAACACTTTTGGGTACTCGCAAAGTGCATATATAGAAATTAAACCACCCATGCTTGAACCTGCAATAAATGTGGCTGCTGGCGTTTTATTGGTAGCAAATTTTTTATCAATAAATGGTTTTAACTCATTTACCAAAAACTTCAAATAATTATCTGATTGAATTTTACCACTAAAAACCGAATTTCCATTATTTCTATTTGCTGCATAAATGGTGTCTTGCTCTGCTTTACTTAAAGCTTCAAAAGGTTTTTGCGGAAAATAATCAATATGCCTATTTTTACTATCATTCCAAATGCCAACAACAATACAATCTTTTATTTTCTTTTGATTCAATAAATCAGAAATTGCTTCGTCAATCCCCCATTCTTGTTTGTTCCAAGAGTTGGTTGAGTCGAATAACATTTGCCCATCGTGCATGTATAAAACCGCATACTTTTTTTGATTGTTGTAATTTTCAGGCAACCAAACATCCACATTTCTTGAATTTACAAATTTAGAATTGAAATTTGAATGTCGAATAACTTTACCTTCAACTACCTTGATTTCATTTGTATTTTGTGCGACAGAAAAAAAGTAACTAACAACAAAAAAACTTAAAAAAACGATTGATTTCATTTGACTACAAAATGGTTTTTACATAAAAAGAGAAGCAATGATGAGTTGCTTCTCTTTTTGAAAATTTCTAAGGTTATACTATTTCAATACATAATTACTTGAATGAACCAAGTTATTATCAATATATAATTCAATAGTATAAGTGCCACTTTCTAGGTTTCTTTCTTCGCCTTCGTAAGCCAAACAAATATTTTGTTTATCGTTTTGATAATCAATTTTTATGTTTGAAGTACATTCCAAAGTTTCGCCATTTACAGTTACTGAACCTTTGTTTATTCCTGCTAAAGGTTTTCCGCTTGGTGTTGTTATTCTAAGGTAAACAGTTTTATCGCCTTTTGCTGCTACTTTATTGTCCATAACTGTTAAACAAGCTTCTATTTTATTAGTTCTTTTTGCCAAAGTGCTTTCTACTAATTTACCACTGTTTTTCTTTTTAAATGAAGCTACTTTTACATATTCAACTTTTAAAATACTAGCGGTTTCCACTGTTTTTTGCAAATTACTTTTTTCTACATTTAAACCTGAAACTGCATTTGTTAATTCTTGGTTTTGAGCTTTTAAAGTGCCATTTTCAATCATTAAAGCATCTATTTTTTCTAAATACTCATCGCGCAATGCTTTTAGTTTTGTCAATTCATCTTTTAACTTACTGCTTAATTTAGTGGCGTCTTTTTCGTTTTTAAGTAAGTTCCTAATTCTTTGTTCTTGATTATAAATTTTTCCATTTGCATCAGTTAACAAACTATCTAAATTACCAGCTATTCCTCTGTATTTATCAAGTTCCATTGTAGTAGAAACCAATTCGCGTTCCACCTCTATTCTTACGTTTGTTAAACTATCTATTTCGTTACCATGACTAATAATAGTAGTCGTATGGTTTTTATATTGGTAAACGTTAAAACCAATTGATCCTAATAACAATAATAGCAATAAAATTAGCCCATTACGGTTGTTACTTTTTTCTTCTTGTTGCTTGTCCATAGTTGTATGTTTTTGTGGTTTAAATCATTTGCAATTTAGTGTTTTTTGCATATTTGTTGCATGAAATATTTTACATAATTGTTTCTTTTTTTCTTAAAAATTTTGAATACAATTGCTAAGGTTATATTATTGCTGTTAATAATTATGCTGAATAATAAAAAAATAGTAGTAGTAATGCCTGCATATAATGCAGAACTTACTTTAGAAAAAACGTATAATGAAATTCCTTTCGATATAGTTGATGAAGTAATTTTAGTAGATGATACGAGCAAAGACCAGACAAGTATTTTAGCCCATAAAATTGGAATTCAACATGTAATTAGGCATGAAAAAAACAGAGGTTATGGCGGAAATCAAAAAACTTGTTACGATAAAGCCAAACAAATTGGTGCCGATATTGTAATCATGCTTCATCCTGACTATCAGTATACACCAACTTTAATTCATAGCATTGCTTCTATGATTGCATTTAATGTTTATCCAGCTGTTTTTGCTTCACGAATTTTAGGAAAAGGTGCTTTAAAAGGTGGAATGCCTTTGTATAAGTATTTTTTTAATAGATGCCTTACTCTTTTTCAAAATATTTTGATGAGTCAAAAATTGTCAGAATACCATACTGGCTATAGGGCTTTTGACATGAAAGTTTTAAATGCAGTGGACTATAATTTATGTAGCGATGATTTTGTGTTCGATAACCAAATGTGCGCTCAGGTTTTTTATGCTGGTTTTGAAATTGGTGAAATTACTTGTCCTACCAAATATTTTGACGAAGCATCTTCCATTAATTTTAGCAGAAGTGTAAAATACGGTTTGGGGGTTATGGGTACTTCTATTCAATATCGTTTTCAAAAATGGGGATTAATTAACTTAGCCATGTTTAAAAAAGTGAACTAATCTGTTTGAATTAGTGTTTTGTTTTTAGGAATTGAATACACTTTTTTAAACAAGCTTGCTTATTAGCATCCATACAAAATATTTAAACAACACAAATACAGTACTTTATTACAAAAAACAAAAATTGATATGCTTTTGGCACAGTGCTTGCTAATTGTTGTTCAATAATACTTTTTTCTAATTCATATAAGTAAAAACCCTTGATTATAGCTAATCAAGGGTTTTTCTATTTTACAGAAATTGGGTTTTCTGTAAAATCATTTTATTTATTGTTCCACAATTATTTTCTTAGCAATAAGCACACTGCAAATCTAAACTTACCTTATCAACACATATGTTGATAATAGGTGAATAAGTTGCTTCTTTGAATGAGTTTCTTTGATAAGAAATGTAAGTTGAAATAAATATTTCAAAACACTTCAAAAAAATATTTAAATACGTAACAATTATATTTTCAATACCATAAAAACTGAACTTAATTTAAAATGGCAAAAATAATAGCAATAGCAAATCAAAAAGGTGGAGTTGGAAAAACTACAACTGCCATTAACTTATCGGCAAGTTTAGCCGCATTAGAGTTCAAAACTTTATTGGTAGATGCAGATCCACAGGCTAACTCCGCTTCAGGAACTGGTTTTGACCCAAGAGATGTAGTTACAGGACTTTATGAAGTAATGGTAAATGAAACACCAGCTACAGAAGCCATTGTTAAAACTGAGCTAGAGTACATGGATTTACTTCCTTCAAATATTGACTTGGTTGGTGCAGAAATTGAATTGGTAAATTTACCTAACAGAGAAAAACTGTTGAAATTTGCATTAGATTCTATCAGAAAAGATTATGATTTTATTATCATTGATTGTTCGCCAAGTTTGGGTTTAATTACTACCAATGCCTTGGTAGCTAGCGATAGCGTAATAGTGCCAGTTCAATGTGAATATTTTGCTTTAGAAGGTTTAGGAAAATTACTAAATACTATAAAAATTGTTCAGCAAAGTTTAAATACTAATTTACAAATTGAAGGTATTTTATTAACCATGTACGACATGCGTTTACGTTTAAGTAATCAAGTAGTAGAAGAAGTAAAAATGCACTTTCAACAATTAGTTTTTGATACCATTATTCAACGTAATACTAAATTAAGCGAAGCACCTAGTTTTGGAAAACCTGTATTACTTCACGATGCAGAAAGTAGAGGGTCAATTAATTACATGAATTTGGCCAAAGAAGTTTTACAAAAAAACGGGCTAATAACTGGACAAAATAATATGAGTACCGATACTACATCTCACAACTAAAAAATAGAATTTTAAAATAGTAGCAGAAAGAATATAAAATGAGTAACCCACGCAGAAACGCATTAGGAAGAGGATTAAGTGCATTGCTTGAAAATGCAGCAACTGATTTAAATACAAACGAATCAAAACCTGTAAATTCTATCAATGAAATACTGATTTCGCAGGTTGAAGCAAACCCATTTCAACCAAGAACAGATTTTAAAGCAGAAGAGTTAAATGAGCTTGCCGAAAGTATAAAAGTTCATGGAGTAATACAGCCCATTACTGTAAGAAAAGTAGGAGTTGATAGGTACCAATTAATTAGTGGTGAGCGCAGAACACGTGCTTCGCGCATAGCTGGATTAGAGAAAATTCCTGCTTATGTTCGCCTTGCCGATGATCAAGGAATGCTTGAAATGGCATTGATTGAAAATATTCAACGCGAAAACTTAAACGCTATGGAAGTGGCAATAAGCTACAAACGATTGCTTGACGAATGTAAAATAAATCAAGAAGAGTTAGGTAGTAGAGTAGGAAAAAACCGTAGTACAGTTAACAATTATATGCGCTTGCTAAAGTTACCCGATAATATTCAAGCATCACTTCGCGATGATAAAATTTCGATGGGACATGCGCGTGCTATTATTAATATAGACAATGCCGATGAACAACAATTTTTGTTCAATGAAATGATTCTAAAAGACCTATCGGTTCGCCAAGTTGAAGCATTGGTTAGAGAAGCAACTGAAAGAGCTAAACAAGACCAAAGTATTATAGAAGACGAAAAGCCAAAAAGTAAAAAAGTAGCTAAACCTGCTTTAAACGATGTAGTTACAGAATTTCAAAATTTATTGACAGAAAAATTTGGTAATAAAATAAAAATTTCGAACGATGAAAAAGGCAAAGGAAATATAACCATTCCTTTTAAGTCGGAAGCAGATTTAAACCGAATATTAGACATGCTTTCGTAAATTAAATGATAAATTGAAATAAGGAAAGGCTAACTGAAAAGTTGGCCTTTTTTTGTTGTAAAAAAATAAAAAGTTTAATTCAAATCTATTTTTTAAACTCCAGTTTTTATTGTTTGCTTTGCAAGCAATATTATATTTAAAAATGTCGGAAAACACCATTGCTTTAAGAACAGTTACCATTACTCGGTATATAACGCCTTTACGCGAAGGTGGCTCATTGGCCGAAGCTGATGATGATTTTAAATATGTTCTTAAATTTAGGGGTTCCGGACATGGAACTAAGGTGTTAATTGCTGAATTAATTGGCGGAGAAATAGCTAGGTGCTTGGGTTTAAAAGTTCCTGAATTGGTTTTTGCTAATTTGCATGAAGCCTTTGGACAAACTGAAGCAGATGAAGAAATTCAAGATTTATTACAAGCAAGTAAAGGTTTAAACTTAGCCTTACATTTTCTTGCAGGTTCCATCACTTTTGATCCAGTGGTTAGAGTTATAGAAGCTGAATTGGCGTCTAAAATTGTGTGGCTCGATGCATTTATTACCAATATGGATCGAACGTTTAGAAACACCAACATGCTTATTTGGAACAAAGAATTATGGTTAATAGACCACGGAGCATGTTTGTATTTTCATCATTCGGGAACCGATTGGGAAGCAAGTGCAAAAAGTCCATTTTCATTAATTAAAAGTCATGTATTATTGCCACAGGCAACATTACTGAAAGAAATCCTAATGTAAGATTTATGGAACACCGCAACTCAGGAACTAACAGAAGTGAATTAAATTTTGATATTTTTGATGATGCAGTAAATTTATCAAAAGATGCTGCACGAGTTTATGAACAAAATTTAATTAATAAATATGGCTTGGGAACAAAAGGAGGACAACTTTTTAATAAAATAAATTCTATATCTGAGAAAAATTGGTTTAAATTTGGAATTCAATAATTATGACAAGATCAAAAATAGGGGATGTCTATTCTGTTAAAATAAATAATATTGAAAAGAGGTATTTTCAATATATTGGAAATGATATAAACCAATTAAATAGTTCAGTAATAAGAGCATTTGATAAGAAATATATGATAAGTGAAATGCCGATAATTCATGAAATCATTCAAAATAAAATATTTTTTTATGCTCATACTATAATTAAAATAGGTATAAAGGATGGTATATATTTAAAAGAAGGAAATATACAGTTATTGGGTGATATAGATAATATAATTTTTAGAAGTACTAGTGACTATGGAACAAAATTAGGTGAATTACCTATATTAGTCACAAATAATTGGAAATTTTGGAGTTTATATGACAATGAAATTAATCGTCAAAAAAAACTTAAAATTGTTGATTTTAATTCTACATATGTAGGATTGGTGTTTAATCCATTAGGAATAGTTGAACTTATGAAGGGAAATAAATATCCAATAAACTATCCATCTAAGTTAGAATAATTTGAAATACTTAAGAAAATAAAATTATATTTTTTATATTTCCGACAACTTTAAAAACAAAAAATATTTTTTTTGTAAAATAGTTTATTACCAATAAATGCATAATTTAATCTTTAAAACCTATAATCCCATAAAACTAATTGCACAATTATTGCTTTTGGGGATTATTGGTTTATTTCCAGTTTATACTTCTGCTCAAAATTTAGTACCAGATTCTAGCTTTGAAAATTATATTACATGTCCTAATAGTTATGGACAAATAGACAGATTAAAACATTGGCAAAATGTAACGAATCATACTGGCACTGCTGATTATTATAACATATGTGCTATTAACACACTTGCTTCAATTCCAATAAACACTTTATTAGGCAATAAAGATGTGGTTAGCGGAAATGGATATATTGGTTTATTATCAATAGCGTCCTAAACGTTTAAAAAAAAGAGAAAGAATTTAAGTATCTCAAA
>JBMOGB010000014.1:0-32171 GCA_049318585.1 Bacteroidia bacterium
TAAACTTTACAAACCATGGCGATTATATTCAACGAAATGCTTTTTTAGTTGAAGAATTAATTAACAGGGTAAACACAAACAAGCAAGGAAATGAACAGATAACAATTATAGGTCATTCATCAGGTGCTATTATTGCCCGTTATGCACTTGCCTATATGGAAGCAAATAATTTAACACATAACACCAAACTATTTGCTTCAATTGATGCACCAAACAAAGGTTTGAATGTTCCGTTAAGCTACCAGTTTTTAATTAAAGAATTTGGTGGGAATTCATCAGCTTCAGTTGCTATGTCAGCATTATTTGGAATTAGTGGGAACATGTTTAATCAGTTGGTTAAATGGAATACAAATGGAAGTGGTTTTATAAATAGCCCTACTACTCAATTTACAAGTTTTTTTAATGAACTAAATACTTTAAATGGAAATGGTTTTCCTAAATTGTGTAAAAATATTGCTGTATCAAATGGTGCTAAAAATAAAGTTTATCAAAGCAATAAAACTGGTACTCCCGAATTAGCTTTATGGTGGAAATTTTGGACACCTGGAAATATTATTGTTAATACAGATGCTGATAAAATTTTTATAAATACTGGTAACGCTAGAACATTTTTTGATCCTTCTTTACTAGTCGATCCACCACCTCCTCCTACAACCCAATTCATACAAGGGCATACTAGCGCATTTTTTCTTACAAGCACTGATTTTGCCGTTCCACTTTCAGAAATTCGTACAATAAATGGAATGGATGTTGCACCAGGCGGATTTACCAATTTCTTTAGTAAATTTGATGATTTTGTTAGAAATCAAATCTATACATTATCCAATGAAACTCATGAATATGGAGGCACTATACCAAATACTTGTTTTGTACCAACAACTAGTGCTTTGGGTTTGTCAGATAATTGGTTTTATGAAATTTTATCGGATGTTGATGTTTCATGTAAAATTCCTTTCGATGCTTATTATGCACCTATGGATAAAAATGATAATTCATTCTCAGTACCCACAATTGCTTCAAACTGGTTATTTAATCAAATTATTATGGTGAATAATACTGAAGATATTACAGCAAATACAAATTACAATTTTGGTGTAAATACAAGTGATATTATTTTTAATAACGTAAATGTAAAAAACAATGCAAATTTTTATATTAACAAGCAAGATTTTACAGATAATATTTCAAAAAACAGCTATTACGGTAACGCACAGACTTACACTAAAGACAATTCAATTTTCACACTTGCAACTTCTTGTAAAAAAAATGTGAATATTACAATTGAAAATGGTGCTACACTTCAATTAGGAGATAATTTAAGAAGTGGTATTTTAAGGATAAATAATGGCAGCACTTTAATATTAAAGGGTAATTCAATTACAACTATTAAAAATAATTCGAAAATAATAATAGCAACTGGAGGCAAATTAATTTTTGAAGAAGGAGCTAGTATAAATTTACAAAATTCAAATTCTATTATTGAAATTAAAGATGGTGGAAAAATTGTTATTGGAGCAAATGCCACTTTTAACTATAGTGGAAATGGTTATTTATTGTTTGAAGATAATTATCCTTATAAAACAAATATTATAGCAGGTGGTACAAATGCTAAATTTTCTATTGATGGAATAGACAGAAAAAAAGTTATTGAAGTAACTGGAAATGAAGCACTTTATCCAGATGATGCATTGGCTTTATTTGAAATAAAAAACGCAAAAATAGTATTAAATGAAAACACTAGAATAATTGCTGGTTGTCCTGTTAAAATGTCTTATGTTGATATTACATCAAATCCTAGTTTTCCAAGTTTAAAACACAGAGGATTACATTTATTTGGGCAAAAAGCCGATTTGAATTTACTAACAGTTGTAAGAGGAATAAGAGGAATTACAGCTTATAACAATGTAAATGGTAACGATTTAAATATAACATCTTTTACTGCTATAGGTTGCGAACAAGGGCTTTGGGTTAACGATAAAGGTGTGAAAATTTTTGGTGGAACTTTAACCAATAATTCCAAACAAGGTTTGTTTTTAAATGCTCAATCAAGGCCAAGTGAACTATGGTCAATTAATGCGTCTAATTGTTTATCAGGTGCAGATGTAATAGGTAATAAAGGTGCATTAGCTAGGTTTTATTACCCAAATTTACAAGGTAACGGAAGTGGTATTTTTGCAGAAAATTCTACTATTACTGCTAATTGTGGTTATATAAAAAATAACAATAATTATAATGTTTACTTAAAAGACAATTCTTTACTTGACTTAGACCCAGCTCATATATCAGGAGTTGGAATGATTGATTTTTCAAGTACTGGTAACTATGCTATACCTTATGTTATAAAGTTAGATAAAGCTGCTCATGGTCCTTATTTAAATAATTCAAAATCAAATCTTGTTTCTGGTAATTGGAAAATTTGGGGTGATTTAAGAGATATTTCAACTTTGTTTTCTTTTTTATATTCAAATATTACTGTTAATAATAATTATTGGAGTCAGCCTACAGGTTTAAAATTGCCTATTTATAATTCTGACTATAAAGTAACATACACATTAAGAAGCTTTCCTTTTAACAATCCGTCTGTTACAAATTTGGATTACGAAGACCATTTCCCAAATTCAACAAGTCCTAACATTGGGAGCTGTAATCCTTTCAATAACACAACAATGTCAATAACTAATGGGCTAACTAACAAATATGCAGCCGATGGTAGCAATTTAACAGAAGTGCTCAAATCAGGCGTTGATAAACTATATGGTGCAAGCCCAAATATTACAGGTGCTGTTGCTGATTTTAAAACAATTCTTCAAACATCATTTAATTCAACTGAGTTGTATAATTGGACAGTACCAATTAATTACACTTTAGATAAATTATATGAAGCAGTTGCAAAAGGTTTACAGGATAGCACTTATACTTTATTAAATGCAGACAATTCAGATGCGGCTATTTTTACTTCTACAGTAGCTATCTATAATACTTGGATTAGTAATTATAGTGAAAACATTCCAGTTAAATTTTCTGTAAAATTAAATAAAGCATTATTTTACAGACTGTTCAACAAAAGAAGCTTATGTCTTTCTCAATTAAATGATATGTCAGCAACAGTAGATTCAATGGATATGAATTTGTTAGAATATTACAAATGTGTAGTTGACAAAGAAGTAAAAATGGCTAATAATGAAATAAATAGAGAAGATTATTATGTATTTGATGCTTGTGTGGCTATGTTGAATATTCCATCCGATAGAAGTATACCTGCAGTTACTTTGGAAAAAAACAAAGTTCAAATCAATAATGAAAATAATACAATTGTAAATTCATTAACTGTATTCAATTTATTTCCAAATCCTGCTGCTAATCAACTTAATTTAGCATTCAATGCTACAGGTAAAGAAAATTATACTATTGAAATATTTGATATTTTAGGAAAAAGACAATTTTTCATAAATAAAACATCAGAAATGGATAATTATGTAACCATTAACACAGAAAATCTTTCAGCGGGTAGTTATTTCC
The DNA here is from genome assembly GCA_049318585.1 of Bacteroidia bacterium. Taxonomy (GTDB): domain Bacteria; phylum Bacteroidota; class Bacteroidia; order UKL13-3; family UKL13-3; genus JAAFJM01. Next base: position 3,520 of record JBMOGB010000014.1, read on the forward strand.
TTAAAATGAATGTTGATGGTATTTACAAATCAGAAAAGTTTGTAATAGCAAAATAGTTTATATCTAAAGTTAGATAGAAAAGCACTTAAAGACAAAAAAGAAAAGGCTTCCTAAAATAATGGAAGCCTTTTCTTTTATATATTTTTTTTATTGATAAGTATGATTCATGAATACATTACTTTTAGAATAAATAAAATATTTTCACTTATTCAACTAAATCTCTGCATATTTTTTAAAATTATTCAAAATAGCTTGCCAGCCAAATTGTTGCATTTCTATTGGGTTTTCATCTTCTGCTTCAAATAAAGTAGTAATGGTTGTTTGCCCATTATTAGCACTAAATTTCACACTCGCTTTTCTATCGTCACCCATGGTATATTCAATTAATTCATTGGGAATAATATGGGTATAAATTCCCCAAAAATCAAATCCAAAACTACCATCTTTAGCTTCCATTCTAGATGAAAATTTACCACCAACTACCAAATCATTTTCAGCTTTGGTAGTATGCCAATCATCTGATGCAGTATTCCATTTTACAATATCATTAGGATTTGTCCATTTGCTCCAAACTGTTTCTACATTAGCATTTACAGTTGCTTCTATGGTAATTGTTTGTTTATCTGTCATTTTTTTTATTAGTTTTTAGTACTTAGTTTAATGGTTTAATAGTTGATTAATTGAAAGATTATTTATACTTAAACACTTATCAACTCAATTTACTTTATTAACCTATGAACTCAATCAACCTACTTCTTATCAAGCATCATTTTATCAATAATTAATTCCATGGCTTCGTCTAAAATTAAGTCGGCATTGGCTGCATTTTTACCTAAGCTTTCTTTGGCTTTTTGGCGTGCATCTTTGCGTGCTTTATTTTTGGCTTCTGTTTCAGTCAGCTCATTTTTATAAGTAGTTTCATTTACCGAAACATATTTATCTTGTTCTGCTTTTTTTACCGATTCAATGTCTTCTAACAAATATTTATACTCGGGGTTATTAGCCATTCTTTTGCTGTGCAATAAAGAAACTTGGTTTAAATTATTGCTAAAATTTACATTTCTAGCATACGAATCTTGGTTAATACTATCGTAAGGTAATGAGAATTTGCTAGCATCTTCGCCATATTCTTTACTAGCAAACACACTTGGAAATTCAATATCAGGAATTACACCTTTGTGTTGGGTACTTCCGCCACTAATTCGGTAAAACTTGGCAATGGTAATTTTTACTTGGCCCATTTTTTTATCACCAAATTGCATGTATTGGTCAAGGTTTGCCATGTTTTGAACAGTTCCTTTTCCGTAAGTTTGTTCGCCAATAATTAAAGCCCTGCCATAATCTTGCATGGCTGCTGCAAATATTTCGCTGGCGCTGGCACTAAAACGATTAACAATTACTTCTACTGGTCCGCTCCAAAGAATTTCAGTGTCTCTATCGTTTTCCGATTTTACAATTCCATAAGCATCTTTTACTTGAACCACAGGACCCGTTGTAATGAATAATCCGGTTAAATCAATGGCTTCGGTTAGTGAGCCTCCCCCATTGTTTCTTAAATCAATAACAATGGCATCAACTTTAGCTTCTTTAAATTCACCAATTATTCTTCTCACATCTCTTGTGGTACTTTTATAATCTTTTTCACCAGCCGAAGCTCTAGCAAAATCGAGGTAAAAAGTAGGAATATCAATGGTTCCAATTTTATATTTCTTGCCATTTTTCTTCACTTCTTTAATCGTACTTTTTGATGCCTGATCTTCTAAAACAATTTTATCTCTTACTATTTCTATAATTTTATTTTTCTTAATGGTAATATCAGCCGATACAATTTCTAAACGAACGATGGTTCCTTTTTTACCTCTAATTAAACCCACTACATCATCAATTCTCCAATCCAACACATTCACCATTTCGCCTTCTTTACCTTGACCTACCGCAGCTATTTTATCGTTAACAGCAAGCAGTTTACTTTTTTCGGCAGGACCACCTTTTACCAACGAAGTTATTTTGGTGTATTCGTTATCGGTTTGAAGTGTAGCGCCTATTCCTTCCAAACTTAAACTCATTTGTGTAGTAAAATCATCGGCTTGTCTTGGAGCCATGTAATTGGTGTGTGGGTCAGTAATTTCGGTCAAAGCATTGGCATAAAAACTAAATACATCAACCGTTTTTGTTTTGCTTAATTGCTTGTATAAATTATAGTATCTTTTTCTTACTATTTCAGTACAAACTTTATAATCTTTTCCATCGGCTTTTAAAGCCAATACTTCATATTTTACTTTATTTAACCAAAGTTTATCTAACTCACCAATTGTATTTGGAAAACTGATGTCTTCTCTTTTGTATAAAAACGAATCTTTGCTATCAAAACTCATTTCAGTTTTTAGTAAATCAAAAGTGTAATTAATTCTTTCTTCTAACCTACTTTGGTATTTATTGTAAATTTCAAAACCTGGATTAGCATTTCCGTTCAATAAATCATCGTCTAAAGTGTATTTAAATTTATCAAATTCAGTAATATCGGATTGTATAAAATACAAATGTAATGGATCTAAATGTTTGATATAATTACTTAAAAGCTCTTCCGAAAGTTTGTTATCAATGGGTATTTTTCTATAATGTAAATTAGTAATTACCTGACCAATTAATTTAAATAATTCGCCTTGGTATGGCTCAGGATTGAAGGTTTTTAAAACTATTTTGGTAGAATCGTTGGCTTTTATTTGTCCAAATAAACTGAATAGAATGGTTATTGAAAAAATTATCTTTTTTATCATGCTTGCAAATAAGCGAGCTAATTATAAAAAAACAACATATTTATGATAAAATTATTTCTTTAATTTTATAAATGGCAATTTTCAAATAATTCGATGTGCAAAAATTGAATATTAGATGCATAAACATATAAATTCAATTTAAAATACGGCTTAGAACTTCGATATGAGAGTTAATAATACAATAAATTCATTTCCTTAAATTTTAAAATCACAACAGTGCTAAGGTTTTAAAATTTAAAGAAACACTGATTTGAAGTAGATTTGAATTGTACAAGATTTTCAAATGCGCATTTTGGGTTCAACTATTTCTTCAAATTAAACGAAAACATAGAATATCCAATGCCAAACGAAACCCAAGGTTTGGCCTGATATATCCAACCATATTTTATTTCGTTGGCGTTACTTATAAAATCAAAGCCGGTAAATATGCCTACTTGTGCGTTTCCCATTTCTATAACTACTCCAAACGAAGGGGTAAAAGCTAATAACTCTTGCGATTTTTGTGTTTTCCCCCTGGTCGAAAAGCTATCTACAGTGACTGAAGATACACCAACTCCTATTAAAAAATCGAGGGCGGCTTGCTTGTCTTGATTCAAGGTGTATTTTACTCCAAAGGTAGAACCTACCGAAATATCTTTGCTGAAATCGAAAGGACCAAAACGTAATTTTATAGGTGTCATAATGGTTCCAACTACCAAATCAATATCCGATTTTTTTACCATAGCTGCTTTAAAATCGAGTTGTGCTTTTGTAATAGAATAATAGGTGTAAGTAGTATAATCTTCTACTGAACTTAACTTATTATTAGGCTTTTTTTTGTTTAAAAATGTAAACCTAATTACACATAAGTCTTGCTTCACATCTACTAGCATAAACTTTGATCTGGGTGGTGCAACTAGCAATGTGGTATCTATTATTTTACCAATGATATTACATTTATAAATGGGGCATTCCACCAAAAATTCGTACAAACGTATTTTGTCGTTCAGGCTTTGAGCACTGCTTTTATTGTTGGCGAGGACGCCAACAATGGCAAAAAAAATGAATAAAAGTTTTTTCAAAATTAGTTGATGGTTTTGTTGTTGAAGTCTTAGTCATGTCGAGCGTAGTCGAGACAGTGTTAAACGGTTCTCGACTTCGCTCGAACTGACACAGTTTTAAGTTCATTTGTCGTTTAGGCTTTGAGCACTGCTTTTATTGTTGGCGAGGACGCCAACAATGGCAAAAAAAATGAATAAAAGTTTTTTCAAAATTAGTTGATGGTTTTGTTGTTGAAGTCTTAGTCATGTCGAGCGTAGTCGAGACAGTGTTAAACGGTTCTCGACTTCGCTCGAACTGACACAGTTTTAAGTTCAGCTCTTGTTGGTTTTTTAGCTAAGCAATACTAACAAGAATTTGGAATTGCTACTTACACTTTTGCGAAATCGCAATGACGTTCCCGCACTTTGTTAGTTTACGTCATTGCGAGGAACGAAGCAATCTTAATATTTATTGGTATTTATATATAGAGCAGACACATAGGTCTGTTTTATTGGGCAGACACATAGGTCGGCACCCTACTAGTATTTATGCAATTTTCTAATCTTTCAATCTTCTAATCTTTCAATTAAAAAACAAACACCACCACATACTTATCGTATTCATCGGTTATGGTGTATTTGCCTTGTTTTAGATTGCATCTTTTAAGTTCTAGTGTGGTGCAAATTTCTTCGTTAAAAGCATAATCTTCGTCTAGTAAAAACTGGCCAGTGGCAAAGTATTTTAAAAACAATTTGTCGGTAACGGTGCGTTTTAAAAAGCTAAATTGTATGTGCTTTTCGTCTAACACATCTATAGTGGCCAATACTTCGTTTTCTTTTCTTGAAGTTTCGTTATTTACTGCTACATTACAAAAGTTAAACCCATTACAATCGGGGGCTTTGCCCAATTTTATGCTGTATGTATTTTCAGTTTGAAAATAAAAAACACATAGTATGGACATGAATAAAAATATGCTTTTCATTTTAGAATTTTTAAGTTGAAGGAAAGGATAAAGAAACCTGCTTTTTTGCAGGTTTCTTTATTGGTGATAATTATTGTTGCTTTTATAATTATTTTGTTTTATTATTCTAATTCAAAAAAATCTACACACAAATAATATAATAAACCTAGAATAGAAAAGATAAAGCCAACTAAATTCCTTTTCTTAATTGCATTCCATTCAGTTTGATTTTTGTATCCTTTATAAAAGCTATAAATTGAGGAAAGTATCAGTAGATAAATTGGCAATTTGATAAGGAAATGTTTGTTCATAATTATTCGTTGTTAGACCACAAAGAAAATGAAGTTTCTAAAATTCAAAATCAATATATACTTCATATAAAATTCCAACAAAAAAACAAAAACATGCAAAAATTGAAATTACCTTTTTAAAATTTAAGTTTTCCTCCTTTCTAAATTGTATAAAACTAAAATAAATTGCTACAAGGTAAGATAAATAAATTGGTGCTTTTAAAATTAAATTGTAATCCATATTCTTTTAATTAGAAGACCACAAGAATAATGAATATTTTAAAATATTACAAGAATAAATAGATACCAATTTTTCGTGCTCGTTTAAAACATTATTAGTAGCGTAGTTATTTATTTCATTATTAAGATAGTTGGCAGAAAAATTTATACCATTCAAATGTTCAATACTTAATTGGTTTGCTATCCTAACATATTCGTTGCGAAGGTTAACACTTTCTCCATTAGAAAAAACAATTTGAGCATAATCAGAAATATCATTGGCTGAAGTATATGATTTACATAAATTTATCAGGTCTGTTTTTTTGAAGCTTGTTTTAATTTCTTCAATACCAATATTATACTCAAGTGAAACGAAAGTACATAAAGGAATATAAATTGCATTTACGAAATCTTCTTCATTACTAAAAGTTTGTTGATGACTATTGATAAAGGAAACTAAAAATTTATTGTGTAAAAAACCAACTCTTTCAAACTCATTAGAAAAATTAGTAACTTCAGTATTTGTTGGGGATTTTATTTTGCTCGGAGTTTGATTATTATAAACAAATGCCCAACCTGATGTTGCACAAGCACCAACTACAATACCTAAAGCTGTCCCCATTGGACCACCTATACTTCCCCAACTACCCCATCCCCAAGCTCCACCAGCATCAATAAATGCATAGTTTAAACCGGTAATTACTGTTGTATTTGGTTTTATTGAATGAGGATGCCTAATTATAGATGAGTTTCCTTTGAAGTTATTTCCTAAGATGAGTGTTAATATTACTATTTTTAATATATAATTTTTCATAATTTCTCTAATTAGTTAATTTTAAAATTTATTGACATGTTACCATTTGAGCGAGTAATGTTATAACTCCCAGCTTGTATTACAGTACCTACATTTACATGAATTGTTTCACATACTTCAGCATTATTTAATTGATAGTTTTGATTTAGAACAAAAACATTTAAATTTTTGTAAAACTGCTCATTTTTATCATCTAAATTTTTTTCAACTAGGTCAAATGTAACCGTTCCATTTTCATTATTGGTTATGGTTACTGGTACTGCTTTCCCATCTGTACCAACCGGTTCCCATGGTTTAATTAGGCAAAATCCAAAACCCGGCAAACAAGCTTCGTTGTAGCCAAAATAAACTGTCATTTGTCCCCCTCCACCAATTGAACTTTTAACATTTTCGTTAAGTGTTTTGCTCTTTACAGGTGCATCCTTAAACGACATCATTGTTAGTGTTGTTAAACCAATTAGGCTTAACGATAAAATTACTATTTTTTTCATATTTTTTTTTACCATCCCGCTTTGCACCATTGCTCGGCTTTGGGTTTTATGCCAGCAAAAATATTTGGTTGCTGCGCATTAACCTATCAGAACACTGATAATATTAAACAGAACACCAATAATTTTTAACATAAATGTGGTAATAATTACCGGAAAACTAATAATAATTATCAAATTACCAAAAAAATAAACAAAAAACAATTTTTATAAACTAAAATAACTACAGCTAAACCCTTGTAAACGCTAGTATAATAAAAAAATATAAATTTTTCACTTGACATTTATATTATAATTAATAAATTGCTCAAAATTAATAGCCATGAAACTAGATAATATAAAACTAAGAAAATTTAGAGAAAAGCATCGTTTATCGCAAGCTGAATTTGCTGAAAGCATTGGTTTAAGTCAGGCTACTGTTTGCGAATGGGAACGGAAGGACACTGAAATTAAGTTAGAATATTATACTAAACTAGTTGATATATATGGCAATTCAATAAATGAACTAATAATAGATGGCGCAATAATTAATCATAATACCCAATTACAAAATACCCTAAACCAAAACACCAAAGTTGAAACTGAAGTGAAAATAGATTTATATCAACTACAAAACGATTATTTACAAACTTTAAAAGCCACAAACGAATTTTATCAAAAAAGCATTACAAGCTTAGTTAGCAATTTTTCGGATTTAATAAAAAAATTAGGTAACAACTGAAATAAATTTGTGATTTAGTAATTTTGATTTGTAATTGAAAATTTTGGTTGAATGTTGTGTAAGTTTTTGCACAGTATATAAAATAAGTTTTTAGTACTGTGTAAGTTTTTGCATAGCATATAAAATAAGTTTTTAGTACTGTGTAAGTTTTTGCACAGCATATAAAATAAGTATTTAGTACTGTGTAAGTTTTTGCACAGCATATAAAATATGTATTTAGTACTGTGTAAGTTTTTGCATAGCATATAAAATAAGTTTTTAGTACTGTGTAAGTTTTTTCACAGCATATAAAATAAGTTTTGATTGAAGAATAAAGGTTTTTGATTGATTGTAATTTAAAATTCAAACCATTCAGTATTCTAACTAAAAGTAAAATAAATAAAAAAGTAAAACAATTAAACAGATAAACAAATAAAATTTAAACAAACAAATAATGAGAAATTATGTAAGTTATACTAGGGATATATTCGCTAGTGCACAATTTAGCCGCAATGAGTTAAACTTATTTACGGTAGATTTTGAAAGCAGGATTATAGGAATACCTATTTCGGTATTGCAACAAGCCGATCAAGATAAACTAACGCTGTTAAAAGTTAATTTTCAAACCGATTATGGAAATTTGGCTACCAAAGGAGCACAGCAAAAAGGGAGTAACATTACCAAGCAAGATGCTTATGACGATGCCATAGATTTTATTAAGCGAAAAGAAGGTGCTGTAAAATCGGAGTTTGATAAGGGAAGTGCAGCCTATATTGAGTTTTATCCTTTGGGTATTACTGAATATTATGGTTCAACAGTAGAAGGTTTAAAAATACTTTTGGTGAGGTATGTGGCAGCGGCTACTAAATACAAAGTACAATTAGGTGCTGCTTTTTTAACTGATATTACCAATTTGCAAACTGCTTATACCAATGCCAGAGACGAACAAGTTATCGGCAAATCGGACAATAAAACCATGCAAACTTTATTGCGCAGCAGCAGAAAGGAGCTAACTTTGCATTTAACCAAATGCTTATTAATAATAGCTGCCAATACTTTAGAAGATGAAAAAGCATTTTTGAGCTATTTTAATTTTGGCTTATTGGAAGTAGATAACGATAATCCAACTCCTCCACCAATTGATCCACCAAAACCTTTATAATTTAACATAAAAAAAGTCCGAAAATTTCGGACTTTTTTTATGTTGTTAAAATGTCATTCTTTTTTTTTGATAAACTGACTATAAAAATAATTATCCATATTTATATAGTAAAGTTCATAATTATTTGTTTTTTGTTTTGATAAATTATAATTTATTTCCCTAATTAAGTTTAAAGTTTGTTTTTCTATAAAAAGGGAATATAAAACTAAAATCAAATATTTTTTTCTTGGCACAAATTCAATACTTTTACCTGTTTTCAAATCAACAATTGTATTTAATATTTCATTATAAGTAAACAGCGAATCACACCATTTTCTGTAAGCTATTGGTGGAAACTGTTCAAGTTCTTTATCTTTATTCCAAGTCATTGTACTGATTCCTTTAGTTTCAGCAATACAATTAAAAAAAGCGGCAACTGATTTGTTAGAGTCAATATCAAAATAAATAACTTGTATTGGTTGTATGTGATTTTGAGTCCACCATGAAGCATACTTATAATTTAAAGTATCTATATTTTTAGTGTTAATTAGCTTTTGATATTTTATAGAATCAACTTGTAATATCAAACTATCAGTAATTAAATTTTTAGTTAAAAAACTTGATAAATTTTGAATTGAGACTGCTTTACACTTTTTTATTCCATAAATTCTAAAATATATCTTTAAGCAAGAGCTTAAAGATATACATAGAATAAATAGAGTTATCAAATATTTTTTATTCACCAGTTATTGCTTGATAGTTAATTTCTATTTTATATCCAGTAGGTGTTGAAACTACAGGATAATTTCCCGCAGAAAATGCAATATTTGATTTTCCGAATTTAATAGAAACAGAGTTATCTAAAGGAAAATACTCTCCAACAAAAGTATTATTAATTAACCAATAAGTAAAAGCACTTGAATGTATTTTATTTTGGGGGATATTAATTGCTAATGTATTATCATTAATAACTTCAATTGTTCCTTCAAAATAATCAGCTACCATTATATCATTATTATTAGTTTCAACATTACTTACTAAACAAAACTTTCTGTCACAACATTTTGCAGGTGTAGTTGTTCCCGGAGGAGCACAATTTTTTCTTTGGCCTTTGTCAAATCCAAAATTATTAACAACAATATCCTTTTTAGCTTTCAATTCATTACTTTTCGGATCACTAAAATTGCCACTACTTTTAAACGACATCATTGTTAAACCAATTAAGCTTAACCCTAAAATTACTATTTTTTTCATATTTTTTTTTACCATCCCGCTTTGCAACATTGCTCTGCTTTGGGTTTTATGCCAGCAAAAGTATTTGTGTGCTATGTTGTAACCTATCAGAACACTGATAATATTAAACAGAATACTAATAATTTTTAACATAAAACTGGTAATAATCACCGGCAAACTAATAAATATTATTGATTTATCAATAATATTTTGACCTTGTTGGTTTTTTAGCTAAGCAACACTAACAAGAATTTGGAATTGCTACTTACACTTTTGCGTAATTGCAATGACGTTCCTTAACTTTGTTGGTTGTTGTGATGCTTTTAGCTATCGTCATGCTGAGGCACGAAGCAACTTTCTAATTTGCGGAAAACAAATAGTTCCTTCTCTGCGTTCAGGATGACGTTCCCGCACTTTGTTAAAGGATGTTATTAAATTGGACATACACATAGTTCTGTTACAACGGTGTTTTGAAAATAATTAGCACATAAAAAAGCCCGAAATGTTCGAGCTTTTTGGGGAATATATATATTTTAGGTACTATAACCTAGCTTCGCTTACAATCAAATCTTTGGTGTTAACACTTAATACCGGGAAGTTTGCTAGTTTAATGAACTGTTCAGAAAACTTACCATAAAAGAATGATTTTAAATTTACTTCTTGTTCTGTCATTATAACTACCAAGTTAGCTTTTAATTCGTTGGCATAAGCAATGGTTTGTTCAGTTATATTGCCACCTAATCTTATTTCTATTTCATTATCAACTCCATTTTCTGCTATTTTATTGCTTACTTGGCGTGTATAATTATTTATGGTAGCTTCAGTGTCTTTGCTTTTATCGGTACTAACTCCTATAATGTTAACTGTACCGTTAAATTTTTGAGCCATAACTACCGTTGGTGGGCATTTCTGACGAGTTTCAAAACTGGTATCAATTGGAATTACAATTTTATCAAAGTTTTTGAATTCATAATTTCCAGGTATAGTTAGTACTGGTTTTTCAGCATGTTCTATTACTTTACAAGTATCGTTTAATGAAAATAATCCATCATTATTGTCTTTATTTTTAGTACTTATAATTAACAAATCAGGCTTTAAATTATTAAGTCTTTCCGATAAATCTTTAGCTGTTGGTGTACTACATAAATCTATTTTGTAGTTTACTCCATCTAGCTTTCCCGACAAATCAATTTTAGCATTTTCATACAAAAAAACGTGAATAGTAGCATTGAATTTTTGAGCCAATGTTTTACTTAAATGAATCATTGAATCAAAGTTTTGTGATTGATTGCATGCTAATGCAATGCTTGAAATATTTAGTACCATAATTGTTAATTTTTAACTGAATAATTTGTTTACAATAAAGCATTTTAAATGACAATTGTCAAATTTATTTTTATTATTGTTGTCTTCCCCCTGTCATTAAGCGTTTATAAAACTCCTTAGCCACAATAAAATCAGGGTATTCGCGAATAGCTGCTTCAAAATATTTTTTTGCACTCACCATGTCTCTATCTTTTTGAGCAGCCATAATTGCACGCATATTTAACAAAGCAGCTTTTAAAGGAACTTTTTGTTTTTCGTTTTCACTAATCATAAAATCAATGCTGTCTTTGCTTGTTTTTGCCATTTCATCTAACTCTTTTAAGTTATTTTCTACAGCCTGAAAATTAGCTGAACCAAAATGAGCTGCTGTAATTCTGTATAAATATTCTGGTTTTTTGTTAATGGCATATAATTGATTGTAAATGCTCATTTGTTCTTCCATGTTTCCTAATTGCTCTGCACAAAGTGCCTTAATTAATAAATATCTTTCGCTTTTAGGATTACGTTTTAAAGCATTTGCTGCTGCATCGTTACATGCGTAAATATTATTAGTAGCAGCATATAATTCTGGTAAAGTATCGGCATACAAAGTTTGAGTACTGTCGTCTATTAATATTAATTGTGCTGCAACTATTGCTGTTGGAAAATCTTTGCTGTTCATGCTTTTATCAAAAAGTTTTTTATAACTTTCAATAGAACTTGACGATGAACCACCTTTGTTACTACAAGAGGTAAGTGATGCTAATACGCATATTGCGATGATTATTTTTTTCATTTTTTTTATTTTAGTTGTTAGTTTCTTGGTACTTAATCCAGATAGCTATCGGGATTAGTTTATTATGTATTTATTTTTTTCTTCCGTTGGCTATACTTCGACTTCGCTCAGTAACCGCAAACGGCTATTCATCTTTTGTTTTAATTTAGTAATTTTACTTTATCTCAAATCCCATCTCTCATCTCTCATATCCCAATTCCCATGGTCTATCGTCCATAAACTATTGTCTAATTTACATAAACTTAGGAAAATACCCCGGTTCATATTCCGACATCATTTGGCTTATAACTTCAAATATTTCTTCGGCATTTGGTTTACTCCAATAATCGCCATCGGTTCCGTAAGGTGGACGGTGAGCTTTGGCTGTTAAAGTAATTGGTTTATAATCTAAATATTGGTAAGCTTGTTGATTTTCCAACACTTGTTGCATCATAAATGCAGTAGCTCCACCAGGAACATCTTCATCTAAAAACACCACTTTATTGGTTTTCTTAATCGATTCTACAATGCTATGATTCACATCGAATGGCAATAATGTTTGTACATCAATTAGCTCTACACTGATGCCAATTTCGGCTAATTGTTTAATGGCTTCTTCAGCTACTCTGGTGGTGCTACCATAAGTTACAATCGTTACATCAGTACCTTCAATTAATACTTCTGGTTTGCCTAAAGCCACTGTAAATTCACCAATATTATCAGGCATTTTTTCTTTTAATCGGTAACCATTCAAACACTCAATTACCAATGCAGGTTCATCGCATTTCATTAAAGTATTATACATTCCAGCTGCTTGTGTCATGTTGCGAGGAACACAAATATGCATGCCTCGAAGTGAATTAATGATCATTCCAATTGGAGAACCCGAATGCCAAATTCCTTCTAATCTATGTCCACGAGTACGAACAATTAACGGAGCTTTTTGTCCACCTTTTGTTCTGTATTGAAGCGTAGCTAAATCATCGCTTAAAGGTTGTAGTCCGTAAAGCAAATAATCTAAATATTGTATTTCAGCAATGGGTCTAAGTCCACGTAATGCGTTGCCAATTCCTTGCCCAATAATGGTTAATTCCCTAATTCCAGTATCGCTTACACGGCTTTCACCATATTTGTCTTGCAAACCAGCAAATCCTTGGTTTACGTCTCCTATTTTTCCTAAATCTTCGCCAAATGCCAAAACTCTTGGATCGGTTGAAAGTAAATTATCGAAACAAGCTACCATAATTTCACGTCCGTCAACTAATTTAGATTCGTCAGAATAAACAGCAGCAACTTCATTTACCAACAAAGCATTTTCATTAGATTGGCTGTGCAAATGTGAATTGAAACGATCTTCATTTAATTTCAAAAATTGATTTTTATAACTAATCAATCTTTCGCGTTCCATGCTTTGGTTTTTATAGCTTAAACGCAGTGCTTTATTTATAGCAATTGCAATGTCTTTTCTAATGGGTTCGTTAATATTTTGAAGTTCATTTTGAATATCAGTAATAGCACTTAATTGCAAAGCAACCGCCAAATCATTTAACAAACTACAAGCTTCACTTACATCGTTTTTTATTGGCGATAAATAAGCTTCCCAAGCAGCTTTTTTGCTTACATTTACATGAATTTGAGCTTCATTTTCTATGGTGTTTAATTCATCGTTAGTAGCAATTGCATTTTCTAAAATCCAGTTTTTAAATTGCAAATTACAATCAAATTCTGCTTCCCACTCTAATCGTTCTTTACTTTTATAACGCTCGTGCGAACCGCTAGTACTGTGTCCTTGCGGTTGTGTTAATTCACTTACATGTATTAAGCAAGGAACATGTTCTTGCCTTGCAATATTTGCTGCTTTTTCATATGCGCTGCAAAGCGATACATAATCCCAACCTTTAACAGTAAAAATTTCATAACCATTGTTTTTATCATCGCGCTGAAAACCTTTCAATATTTCGCTGATATTTTCTTTAGTAGTTTGGTATTTGGCAGGAACCGAAATTCCAAAAGCATCGTCCCAAACCGAAACAATCATAGGAATTTGCAAAACACCAGCAGCATTAATGGCTTCAAAAAAATGTCCTTCACTGCTACTTGCATTTCCTATGGTTCCCCAAGCTATTTCGTTTCCATTATTACTAAAATTATTTTGACCAATGTCTTGTGCATTTGCTCGGTAATATTTACTGGCTTGTGCCAATCCAACCAAACGAAGCATTTGTCCAGCAGTTGGTGAAATATCGCTCGAAGAGTTTTTTAAATTCTTCAAATCTTTCCAACTTCCATCTTCGTTTATACTTCTGGTTCCATAATGTCCATTCATCATTCGGCCGGCACTGGCTGGCTCAGCATTTACATCGGTATGGGCGTATAGTTGTGCAAAAAATTCTTGAACAGTTAATAATCCTGCGGCCATCATAAAAGTTTGATCGCGGTAATAACCACTTCTAAAATCACCATTCTTAAATGCTTTTGCCATGGCAATTTGTGGTAACTCTTTACCATCGCCAAAAATACCAAACTTGGCCTTGCCTGTTAATACTTCTTTTCTACCAAGTAAACTGGTTAATCTACTTGTAACTGCTAATTTATAATCTTCTAAAACAATGGTTTTAAAATCGGAAAATGAGAGATTGGCTTGCATGCTATTCATGAACTCAAAAATTATTTTGTCCAAACGTAATAATTTTTACTAACTATATCAAATATGTTGATTTATTAAGGATAAATAGTTGGGATTGTATGCTGATAGACGATGGCTAATAGACCATAGTCAATTTTAGTTTTATTTCTATGGTCTATTGTCTATGAACTATTAACAAATTTCCTATCTTCGAAACATCATGAAAAGATTTGTTTTTTTAATTATAACAACTGCAATTTCCTTTTTTGCAAAGGCACAACATGATTCTTTGAAGTTGGCTGAGTTAAAGTTTGAAACTCATTTACATCATTTTGACACCATTGAATTTGAAAAACCTGTGAGTTATATTTTTGAATTTAAAAACATTGGCAAAACCGATTTATTGATAAAAAATGTAATGGTTGACTGTAAATGTACTGCAACTGAATGGAGTAAAAAACCAATCAAAAAACATAAAAAAGGCAGTATAAAAATAACTTACAATGCAGGAACAAAAGGAGTTTTTTATAAAAACATTATTGTATTAACTAATGGAAAAACAGCCAACCAATCATTAACTATTAAAGGTTTTGTGAAGTAAAAAACAATTCCCTTTACTTTTTACCTCACTATTTGCAAAGCATCAAATATTATTTAAAAAACTTCTGTGATGTGAAAATACAAACCGCTGTTATTATTTGCACCAACAGCATAATCAACCCTAATATTGGTACGTTGTGCTTTGTTAATATTGAATCGTAAACCAGCGCCAGCACTTGGATTAATGTATTTTATTTCATCATTGGGTTCACTTACAGTATTTGCTCCAGCAAACAAAACTCCTCCAATAAAACGCCATAAATGCGCACGTAATTCAGCTTCATAAGCTAAAAACAATTTACCTCTATATCTTCCTTGAACATAAGCTCTAGTTGAAAACAAACGACCTGTTTGAGGCATTATCATATAAGGTGCATCGCCAATGGCATGTTCGGCTATAAATCTATTGGCTATAACCAATGTTTTAGTCGTTTTAAATTGGTAATAAGTTCTAGCATCTAATCGTAAATTCAACCAGTTTTGGGTACTTCCCATAAATTGTGCATAAGGGTTTACAGCTAATTCTATGTATTTTCCTTTAAAAGCATTTTGCACATTATCGCGGCTATCAAAAATGTAATGTACTCCAATTCCAGATGCAGTAAATTTGTTGGTTCCAATGGCATTGTTTTCAAAAAACTGTCCTGAGTCTTTACCACCATTTACATCCCAAGCGCTGTATAATTTGTATTGCAAACCTAAAAAATTATACTTTTTTAATTTATACAACACTCGTTCTTCAAAATCAAGTGCTTTGTATTTAACAGTGTCTTTGCTCAATCCTTCATTTGGAGTATTGGCGCCTAAAGCATATGTGTATTCTGGCCAATCTAAATATTGAAGTTTACCTTGTACAATCCAATTCTCATCTTTTAAAAATATTTGATGATTCAATTGAACTGCAAATTGTCCATTGGTTGTTTTTAAAATATAAGCTTGTGTATTACTAAATCGTGTTGTTTCCTTGGGACCAAGAATATAGTTTACATTGGTAAGTACTCCATATCCAAATCCTACAAACGGATCGCTAATTAATATGGGAAGCAACGAAAAAGTAATATGTTTTGATGAGTCTGTTTGCGCAAATAGTTGTTTAAAATTTACAAGCAACAATATTGTTAAAACAATAAATAGTTTTATTGGCCTATTTGTATTCATAATTTGTTTTTTTATAAATACAAATAAATACTTTTAAAGTTATGAATGAAATAAATTTTATTGATTTACAATTACATACTTTTTATTTTGAACTTTTACATTTGGTATTTTATGTGATTTATTGAAGGCTAAATCAATTGGTTCAAGTTGTTTCCAGAACATATAATTGCTATTATTTTTATAATTATTCAAATCAATATTTTCAAATTTAAAAGGAAAAATAAACACATTTATAAATGTTTGTTTTTGGTTGAAAGCAGCTTCCATTAAAGTCCATATTTGTTCAATTATTGGGTTGGTCATTGCAAAGCAGCCAATAGAAACACAATTGCCATGTATCATAATGCTGCTGCCAGTAAAGCCATTTGCCTGGTCAAAATTATTTGGATATCCAATATTAAACGATAAATGATAGCTACTAAAAGGATTCATTTGATTAGGAAATACTTTATAAATTCCTTCAGGTGCTTGACCATCTCCAACCTTTGTTTTTGTTCCTAATTCTCCCGAATAATAACAAATTTTATAAGTTTTGAATAAAGCAAAAGCTTGTTCCTTTTTTATCCATATTTCTAATTCATTGCTTTGCTTGTAAATTCTAATGAATACTTGATTTCCAAATTCAAGCTTCATTTGTAATAATTCGTTTTGAAGTTCAGTTTTGTTTCTTGTAACAGCCAATTTTGAAAGTGAACTTTTAGGAACTTGAGCGTAACTTTCGTAACTAAAAATTAATACTAAAAACAATAGAAATATTGTTTTTTTATCGTTTAAAAATGCTAAAAAATTACAACTTTTTGTCATACTGATTGGTGAAAACAATAACATGTAGCAAACCTGACTTTTTTTATAACCCTTCAGGTTTAATATTTAAAAATTGGGCATACACATAGGTCTGCACTACATGTAATTTTCAATTTACTTTTGTCTAATTTTTCAGCACCTTTTTTTCAATGATAAAATAAAACAAAACAAAGGCACAACCAAAACCAATCATAGAACCAACTATGGTATCGCGCAAAAAATGTTGGAGCAAATAAATACGTGAAAAAGCAACTAAAATGGCGCAAAAAAGAAATAATAATTGATAAAAAGGTTTGTGGTAAATAAATGCCAAACAAGTAAAAATAGCAAATGCAAAAGTGGTATGTCCCGATGGAAAACTATTGAAATTTAACACTTCAACACCCTCTACAAAGTTTAATTTAAAATCTTTCAAAATCAAAGCTGGTCTATAAGCATTTTCAAATATAAAATGCTTGTTAAATTGAGTAATTAACGAACTTGATAAACTAATTACAATAGCTGCAATTCCCCATTTTTTGTTTTTATAGAGTAAAAATAAACAAGCAGGAACTGCAAACCAACCTTCTCCTAAATGAGTAATATATTTGAATACAAAATCAAAAAAAGGATTGTGTAAATCATTTATAAAAAGGCTTATAGATTCGCTGCTGGTAAATAATAACAACATTGATACACTTAATAAAACTATAAAATAAGTTCCAATAAACCACTTATTTTTAAAAATATAATTATTCAAATTTTGATATGTTTAGAAAAAACAAAAGTGCAACTTCTTTTTGGAAGTTGCACTTTAAATAATTCACTTTATTGTAACTAAATTATTGGCAGCTGAATTTAATTTTTGGCTGTCCATCGCTTCTATCTGTTATACTTTTCATATAAACCACTAACTCTACTTGAGTAATCAAATCGTTAGGCGAAGTAATATTGAATATTTTGTTTGGTATCATAGACAAACGGTATTTTCCACTTCCATCATACACTAATCTTAAATCTTGGTTTTGATTAATATTTAAAAAAGTAGAAGGAGCAAAAGTGCGAATTATACCTGTAACTGTATCTTTAATTGAAGCATTTACCCACATATAAAGTTCTTCGTTTACCAAATTTTTCATAACAGGGTTTAACTCTTTGGTGTTATCGTAAATCAAATTTACAACTTCATTTTGTACCATATCGCTAGGAGATGCATACATAGAACCTCTATCGGTTTTTGGTGGTTCAATGGTAAAAATCAAATCTTCTGTTTTAACATCTGGATCGCCATAGCCACCACCATTTTTTGTTTTTACTAAAAGCGAAATTCCTTTTTTATAAACATCGGAAGCAGGTACTTCATAGAATTCAGTAGGTGTCATTTCATAATACCAAACCAATGGACCTTTGGTAGCATCATTTTTCATTTTTAAAGCATCATTTGAATTCTGCCATGATTTTTCACCACTTCCATTTACCAATGGATGACCAATTGGATGTTCTTTTGGATTCCAAGTCCAAATATAAAAAGGACCAGTACTATCACTACAACTTGTATTGGTAGTTTTAG
Source organism: Bacteroidia bacterium (assembly GCA_049318585.1). Taxonomy (GTDB): domain Bacteria; phylum Bacteroidota; class Bacteroidia; order UKL13-3; family UKL13-3; genus JAAFJM01. The sequence continues at coordinate 21,980 of JBMOGB010000014.1, forward strand.
TTAAATCTACATAAATTCTGATTGGCTTTGTTACATCTGGATTTTCAGGTTCTATCCAACTAGCTTGTCCAAATACTTTAGCACTTAATAAGCTAAAGGTAATTAATAATGTTATTATACTTTTCATTGTTTATTCTCCTTTTGTCAATTATTTTCTTTCAAATTCTAATACATACGAAAACTTTAATTCTGTACCACAATAAACTGGCTTACGGAATTTCAGTACTGAATCAACAGTTCTAATTGTAGCGCCTAAAGGCAAGCTGAATGCAGTTCCGCCAGTAGGAATAAATGTTACAGTTGTAGGAAATTCATTGTTATCAAAACTCCACTTGCCAGCCGGAGCTTTAAAAAAATTGATTAATACATTAGCTGTATCAACTGTGTAATTTCCAATATTATTGGTATAAGTAAATGTAATATTTGGTTGAGTTTTACTACTATTTTTTACAGTAAAAAAATCGCCCATGTTGGTGGTTTCTTTAATTAACGAAAGTTCGTCAACCATGCTACATCTTTTCAATTCCCATTTTGCAGTAATTCCATCTATTTTACTCGATGGAGTTCCAATGTCTTTTATTTCTTTTTTACAAGCAAACATACTTACTAATAAGCTTGCTATAATTATTGCTTTCATGCCTTTGGCTTGATTAATGATTTTCATTTTTTTCTATTTTTAAATTAGTTACAAGTTTGTAAAGGATTTTGCGAAAATCCAATGGTTACTTCAGTTTGAGGGTATGAAAATAGAAGTCCATTGCAATTAAATGCTGCATTTCTCATGGTGTTTGGAGTTTGAATTTCTCCATTTGCACCTATGCGTTTAAAAGTTTGAATTCTATCGCCTTCAAGTAAAAATTCTCTACGTCTTTCTTCTCTTACTCTAAACTTGATAACATCGGCTAACTCAGAACCTGATAACAGTTTTGCTGAAGCATTTCTGTACGAACGATTAATAATTTTATTTACATCGGATGCCGCAGTTGAAAGATTTTGATTGGTAATTGCTAAAGCCTCAGCACGCATTAAATACATGTCGGTTAGAAGCAAATAAGGAACATCAAAAAAGTCGTAATTAAACTTAGCCGAACCATACACTTCATCGGGTTTTCCTCTATTAATTATTTTTATTAAACCTAAGCGTTTGTCTGATGTATCTTGAATCATGTAATTATAAGCCAAACTTGAAATTTGCATGTTTGGAATGGCAACATTATCGCTTCTGTAATTTCCAGTATAACCCGATGCTCTGTTGTCGCCAGTTCCTGTACTTACAAACTGAAACAAATATTCTTTGTTAAAACTTTTGTTGTCAAAATGGTTCAAACTATCGCTTAATTGTAAACTAGTATTGCTTAGTAAATCATTTAATACATCAATGGCTTTTTGGTATTGGTTGCTTTGAAAATATACTTTTGCAAGCAATGCTTTTGCTGAATTTTTATCGGCATGTGCTTTTTTTACTGAATTCAATGGATGTGCAATTGGCAATAAAGCAATGGCTTCAATTAAATCGGCAGCAATGGCATCATAAGTTCCATTAATTGTGCTTCTTAAAACTGGATCAATTGTTACTACTTTTCTAATTGGAATTCCTAGTTGAGCACCATTTGCATCTACTAAAGGCGATGAACCTTTTGGATGAGCATATAATTTAGCAATTTCAAAATGTGAAAGTGCACGAATAAATTTGATTTCTCCTTCCAAAATACTTTTGTTGAAAATTGTATCATTGTCAAATTTTTGGATATAATCTAAGCAAGTATTTGCACGGAACACACAACGATAAATGCCTTTAAAATTATCGTTCGATGAACTGTTAAAAGGAATTACACCTCTTGTGTACATTTCTTTTCTATCGCCATTTATATTGAAATTAGCCAACTCATCACCTAACAAATCGTTATAAATTTGAGCTGTTCCATTTAATCTATTCGCCAAAGCATCATAAGTAGAATTTACAATTCTTACCACATCTTGTCCGCTTGTTACTGCTTCGTCTTCTAATAATAATCCTTCAGGTTTTATCTCTGTCCAACTTGTACATGAACTAAAACCTATAATTATAAAACTTAATATAACTGTTATTTTATTTATTTTTTTCATTTTCAATTTCCTCCTTTAGTTAAAATCCTACATTTATTTGAAGCGAATATGTACGCTCTTGTGGTGGAGTTAAATAAGTAATATTTGGACTCATGTTTCTATCTGTTGCGTTTTCGAAATCACGAGCAATTTCGGGATCCAAACCTGAATATTTAGTAAACGTCAATAAATTTGTTGCAATTATTGCTAAACGAACAGAGCGAACTTTCTTTAGTTTTTTAATGGCACTTGGTTGTAAATTATAAGCCAAAGTTAAGTTACGCAAACGAGCAAAAGTAGCATCGTGTAAAAACTGAGTAGTATTTATCCAAACTGTATTTGAACCATAATTTGCTTCGTTTAAAGTTAAACGTGCATATTGTGCATTGTCACCAGGTTTTTGCCATCTGTCAAACAAATCAGTTCTCATGTTCCAATCGGTAACTACACCTAACTGACGCTTGGCCGATGATTCATAAATATTTCCACCTAAAACAAAATTGAATAATATACTTAAATCAAATCCTTTATATGAAAAAGTATTGGTCATTCCACCCGAAGCATCTGGCAAAACACTACCAACCCCAACTCTGTTTGCAATGTCCCATTTGCTGGTTGCGTTTCCATTTACATCTAAGTAAACTGGTAAGCCTGTTTGTTGGTCTATATGGCTAAAACGTACTAGGTAATTTGTTCCAATTGGACTTCCTATAATTGGTCTGGTATCATTGGTTCCACCACCAACAGCATCTTGCGAATAAGCTCCAATATCATCAATTGTATTCCAAATTTTGGTAATGTTAAAATCAGTATTCCACCTAAATTTACCTACTAAATTTCTGGTTTTTATTCCAAATTCTAAACCTCTGTTTGTAATTTTACCAACGTTTGCTGTATAATTATCCATACCTGTAGAAGGTGAAATAGCTAAACCTTCAATAATTACATCCGAAACTCTTCTATCAAAATAATCAACAGTTGTGAAAATTCTATCGTTAAATAAACCTAACTCTAAACCGGCATCCCAAATAAAAGAAGTTTCCCAACGTAAGTTAGGATTAGCGGCTTGAGTAGGATAAGTAATTGGTTGACCATTGTAATTTCCAGTGGTGTTATAAGTTAAAAAACGAGCATTACCATTGATGTTTGAGTTACCACTTCTACCTGCACTTGCACGTAGTTTTAAGTAAGAAACCATTTTGTTATTTCTTAAAAACTTTTCTTCGCTAATAACCCAACTAGCCGAAACAGCTGGCATAAATGCTACTCTATTATTTTCTCCGAAACGAGATGACCAATCGGCACGTAAAATAACTTGTGCAAAATATTTATCTTTAAACGAATAATTTACCCTACTAAAATAACTTAAAAATGCCCAAGCATTTCCTGGAGCAACTTGATTTTGATATAAGGTATCAGGAGTTTTTTCGTAGAATGTACCTGAAGTTTTCTCTGTTCTTTGTGTTCTAACCGATGCTGTCGATTTTTGAAATTCATTACCTAACATTAAACTAAATTTACTGTTATCGTTAGGGTTATAGTTATAAGTTCCTGTAATAAAATAATTTAAATTATTAGTATAAGTTCCAACTCTGTATGCGTTTCCACCAATTGAATCGGCAATGTTTAACAGTTTTGTACTGTTAAATTGATCATCTAATAATTGCATGTAATCATATCCACCTTGACCTCTAAAATACAAATTTTTAATAGGATTGTAATCAATAGCTATATTATTAATAGCTCTTGTTTCGCCCACTCTCCAAATTTTTTGCTCTTGCGCAATTAAAGGATTATCGCCATTTCTAAAATAAGTACTATCGCCATTTGCACCACCAAATTTGGTAGGATAAATTGGTAAAGCAGTACTCATTGCTGAACCTAAACCACCAGCCCAAGCACTATTTACTCTGTAATTATTTCCTTGCGATAAACTTGAATTGGTTGAAACTTTTATTTTCTTAGAAATGTTAAAATCTAAATTCAATCTTCCTGCTATTCTGTTATAACTATTTCCTACCAAATAACTTTCGTTGTTACTGTATGATAGACCAGCATAATAATTTACTTTTTTGTAAGCATCACTAATTGATAAATCGTAGTTTTGTTTAAAACCAAGTCTGGTTGTTAATTTTACCCAATCTGTGTTATTTTGACTAGCTTTATTATAAGCTGCTTCTCTAGCTGCTGCCGATGATTGAGATGAAGTAAAACCAGGTAACCAAACATGCCCTGTTCCACCATCATTTTCCCAAGCTTCTTGGCGTAATTGTAAATACTGTTGAGTATTTAACATATTTGGTAAAGCAGTTGGTTGCGATGTTCCAAATGTGCTTGAAAAATTAATTGTAGGCGTTTTTTTCGAACCTTTTTTACCACGTTTTGTAGTAATCAAAATTACTCCATTTGCACCTCTAGAACCATAAATTGCGCTAGCACCAGCATCTTTTAAAACATCTATTGTTTCTATATCGTTTGGATTAATTGATGCCAATGGATTATTGTTCATTCCACCACCATTTCCATTCAAAAAATAATCTTGTGTAATAGGTATTCCATCAATAACATATAAAGGATCGCCACCAGCACCAATTGAAGCAATTCCTCTTATACGAACTACAGCACCTGAGCCAGCTAATCCACTTCCAGTTGTAACATTTACACCTGCTAGTTTTCCTTGCAAAGCGGCTTCAAAACTAGGAACTGGCATGTCGTTTAATGCCTTTCCATTTATTTGTGCAACTGCACCTGTTACTTCTCTTTTTCGTTGAACGCCATAACCCACAACCACCACTTCATCTAACTTTTTCTGATCTTCTTTTAAAAGTACATTTATAAAAGCGCCATTAGCTGTTACTTCTACTTCTCTGTATCCTGTGTTTGAGCCTAAACTTGAAATTTTTACTTTGTATTTTCCAATGGCTACATCTTTAATTTCAAAAACTCCTTTGTCATTAGTAAACGAGCCTTTTTTAGTTCCTTCAATAATAACTGTTGCACCTACAATTGGTACTTTCTTTTCATCTTCTACTCTTCCTTTTATGCTTTGAGCAAAAATTTGAGTAGAGAGATAAAAGCTAATTAGTGTTAATAGTAATTTTCTCTTCATTTTTTTGGTAATTTTTGTTTTGTGAAATTTCACAAAAAACAATCATTTAATATAAATAAAATGATTATTTTTTGCGGTTTTATGTCTTTATATTAGTTAATTAGCAATTTGATTGTTGATTTACCACTATTGGTTTTTACTTCCACAATGTATAAACCTTTTTGCAGTTTTGCTAAGTCTAAATCAAAATTTTGAACCCCATAAAAGTATTCATTTTTGTTTTGATATTCATACACATTTTTTCCAACAACATCGTAAATAGCTAATTCTAAGTTAGAATAGTTTTTAAAGTCGATAGAAACTGTTGCATTTTGATTGGTTGGGTTTGGATAAATATTTACAGTTGAGATTTCGCTTATTTCATTGGTATAAGTTCCACCATTTGTTTTGTTTTTATTTAAATTTATATCGGTATAAACCAAATATTCACCAGGTAAAATCGGCATCACTTTATTTACATCAGTAACATTTATTGAATCTAAAGTAATATAATTATACCACCAACCTGTATGTTGAAATACCGGTGTAATATTTAAATTTACTACATCAAAATTTCCTAATATTATAGAGTTCATGCTATCGTGACTAACTTTTAAAAATTTACCAGAACCACTAACATTGTACGAATAATTATCGGAACTAAATGAAACATGTTGTTTAAGTTTTGCTAATTTACTAATTGAATTGTAAACCGACATTCTATTTCCATTGGTTTGATAGCTCCAATTAAATGGTTTGTTTCCTGTTCTTCCATTAGTATTTATTGAAACTTCATAACCTAATTCACCACCTTGCCAAATCATTTTTGGTCCTTTTTGTGGAATTAATAAAGCGTGATAAGCTTCCGATCTTTTCAATGCTGTATTCAATGTTTTAGCACTGTATGAACCCGAAGTATTTCCATATTGTAAAGTTGAATACATGATTCTTTCTTCATCGTGACTTTCGGCAAAAGTTACTAAATTAGGATAAGTAAATTGGCGATTTTTATAATTACCCCAACTCAAATCAGATTTAGCATTATTATAACCCATATTTGCTTCAGCATAATTTTCTGTCATTTTGCCCCAAGGCATAAAACCCATATTTGCCAAAACTTTTTCTTCAGAATTATCGCCTAAATGTTCTAAAATTAAATATGCGTTTGGAGAATATTTTACTATTTCGCCTCTTATTCTGCTCCAAATATCTATTCTCGATTGGTCGTATGCACTCCAACCACCTACATCGCCTAACGTATTTTTTTGAGTAAATCCTTTTGATAAATCAAAACGATAACCGTCAATTTTATATTCTGTAATCCAATATTTTAAAACCCTATCTACAAAAGTTTTTGTTGCATCGGCTTCATGGTTATAATCGTAACCAACTCCATAAGGATGTTTATCTACTTGGTTTAACCAAGGATTATTGGCGGTTGGTTGTCCATATTGTCCAGCAGTTTTATCAAAGTACATTCTAACTTGTGGGTTTTGTCCAAACGTATGATTCAATGCAATGTCCATTACTACTGTCATGTTTCTTTTATGGCACTCATCAATAAATTCTTTGTATGAATTTTTTGAACCATAATATTTATCCAAAGCAAAAAAGAACATGGGATTATAACCCCAACTTTCGTTTCCTTCAAATTCATTTACAGGCATTAATTCTATACAATTTACACCTAATTTTTGTAAATAATTCAATGTATCTCTCAATGTTTTAAAATCGTGAGTTCCTAAAAAATCGCGAAGTAATAATTCATAAATTACAAGCTTGTCATTATTAGGTTTGGTGTATGAATTATTTTTCCATTCAAAAGCAGTTTGGCCAGTTTCTAAAACAGAAACTATTTCGGTGGTTTTTCCAGTAGGATATGGTTTTAAATTTGGATAAGTAATGTTGCTAATCCATTTATCGTTAAAAGGGTCAAGAACCTTGTCGGCATATACATCAGCCACTCTTAATTGTGCGTCATCAATGCTATATTGAAAACCATATTCAGTTCCTTTTTTCAAACCATTTATTCTTATCCAATAACGGTTTCCATCAGGAGTTTTATTCATTTGATAATTAGGTGAAAATTCCCAATTATTAAAATCGCCAAGTACATAAACATAATTCTTAAAAGGTGCAAATAACTGTAATATAACACTTGTATCATTTACATAATTTATTCCATCTAATATTCCATTTGGTGCAACAGCAATATTGCTAGCTTGCCTACTTAAAATATAAGAAGTATCGTAATATTTCAAACTATTTTTAGTTCCTTCCAAAACAAAGTTTATTCTACCTGTACCAATGCTGCTAAACAAATTTTTATAAACTAAAGAACTGTCGTTAGTTTTAGTTGAAACCAAATTTCCGTTAGCATATAACTTTAATTCCCCTAAATCAGATGAAGAACAATTTACAGAAACACTATCGGTAGTATTATAAAATGTTCCTTTAGTTGGCGTGTTAATTTTTAGCTGAAAGCTTCCTTGATTTATATCAACCAAAATATCAGCACCACCAGTAGCTTTTCCTTCTTTGCTGCCATCAGCATTTCTGAAAACCATGGCTAATTTCAAAATTTGTTCGCCAATTGGAACACCATAATACGTTCTAATATTTCCAATATTTAAAGTATAAGCATTGGTAGTCCCTACTCTTGTTAATAGTGCTTTTGGTAAATTGGTTGTCCAATTTGTAAGTACATATTTCCAATCGCTATTTGCTGTGCTTAAATTAGTAATAACACCAGTATGAGCATAAATAACTGATTGATTTAATAAACCCGCAGTTCCTAAATCGGCATTGAAAGTAAGAATTACATTGTTAGTTTCAGCAGTAGCAAAGCCAGGACTTATTGTAACAATTTGTGCTTTTAGTTTTAAATGACTAAAAGAAATGAAAAAGAAAATGAGAAAAATTTTTGTTTTAAAATTGAATGTTTTGTGCATATAAATATAGTTTTTTTTGACTGCCAAAGTACTTTTTTTTCAATTATTTAAAAATTATTTTTTTAATAATTGATTTTTTATAAATTGCACCCACTAAAAAATACAAAATAAAAAAATGAAAAAGTTTTTACTAATGACAGCAGCAATGGCCACCATGAGTGGTTTATTTGCAAAAAAAGTAGCATTCGTGGTTGACATGACTGGCCAAACAGTAGGTGCAGCAGGTGTTCACGTAGCAGGTAACTTCCAAGGATGGAGCCCTAGTGCTTCAGTATTATTCCCAATACCGGGCAGAACTGGTTTTTATGGTAACATATTTGATATCAATGCAAAACAAGTTATTGAATTCAAAACAATTAATGGTGACAATTGGGGTCCAGGCGAAGAGTCTATTCCTGCAATTAGCAAAGTAGAATCTGCTGCAAATGGTGGAAGTAATGGTAATCGTTGGATGTATATTGATTCTTTATCTAATGACACAACTGTAATAAATTTAAAATTTGCTTCAGCAGCTCCTGCAGGAAAGTATGCAGTTCGTTTTGCAATTGATTTACAAAAAGAAACAGCTGTAAGTACCGATGGTGTTCATATTGCTGGCTCACTTCAAGGTTGGGATCCTGCCAAAACAATATTGACAAATTTGTTTTCAAACAATAAAGTATATGAAATTATCATGATATTGGATTCAGGTGCACATGAATATAAGTTTTTAAATGGCAAAGCATGGGGTAAAGAGGAAGCAATTCCAAGTGCTTGTGCAGTTAGTAATAACAGAAAAATTACTGTTACTGCTGATTTAGCTGTAGCAAAAGTTTGCTTTGGATCATGTACTGCTTGTCCTTCTGGTGTTATTCCTACTTATCCTGTAACTTTTAAAGTTGACATGAGCAGTTCTGATTGTGACGGTGGTTTTGATTCAGTAACTGTTACAGGTGCTGGTGCAAAATTAACTGGTTTTGGTGCTGGTTTTAAAATGAACCAAGTTGGTGCTACAGGTGTTTATCAATTAACAGTAGCTGACTTAGATTCAGGTGAAATAAAATTCAAATACCGTTTCCATAAAAATGGTAACACTAATTGGGAAGGTGGAAGTGATAGAGTTGAAGTTTTAAATGCAGCAAAAACTGTAGATTTAACTTGTTTTGGTTCTAGAGTTGTTGGTCCTTGCCCAAGCAAACCTGCTAGTTCTAAAATTACTTTTATAGTTGATTTTACTTATGCTGGTGCTCCAAATCCTGCTGCTAAAGTATATTTAATTGGTAGCTTTACTAAACCACAATGGCAAGCTGGAGCAAAAGAAATGGGTCAAGTTGTTGGTAAACCTGGAGTTTATACTGTTACTATCGATTCTATTTGCCCAGGAAAATTAGCTTATAAATTTACGAATGGCGATGCTACTCAACCTGTAAATGAAGAAAATTACCCAGATTCAACAAGCCGTGGTTGTGTAGAACCTAATGGTGTTGGTGGTTTTAATCGTACTTTTGTAAGAACAGTTGCTACTCCTGTAACTATTTCTTACCAATTTAACAAATGTGTTACTGGTTTCACAAGTGTAAGTGAAGTTGCTTTTGCTAGCCAAGTTAAATTATACCCTAATCCAACTAACGATTTTTCAGTATTAGCATTTAACGATCGCTCAAATTCACATAATGTTACTATTTTAGATTTAGCAGGTAAAGTTATCCGTACTTATAACAACTACGAATTAGCTACTTTGAAAATTGAACGTAATGAATTAAAAGCAGGTATTTACTTTGTAAATGTTGTAAACAGCGACAACCAAAGTGCTACTATGAAATTAATGATTCAAGAATAATTAGATTTATTAATAATTGAAAAGCTGCTTGAATATAATTCAAGCAGCTTTTTTTTTTGACTTAAACTAAATCTTATCAAGCTAAAAACAAATTCCATGCTACAATACCATTTATATTTATTAAAAAGTCCAATATAAATTTTGAAAAACATATTTAAATCCACAAGTACTTTTAACAGTTTCTGAGGTAAGTGATTTAATAGTATCACTAATAAAACTACTCACCTCATCTAAAGATTTATGGAATTT
>JBMOGB010000015.1:0-30116 GCA_049318585.1 Bacteroidia bacterium
AAACACCAAAAATTGGCTTAGTTTTATAAAATGTCGCAATTAATTCCATCACAATACCAGCATCTTTTGGCTCCTTTGGCCCAGGAGAAATTACAATGGCATCAAACGCTAATAATTCTATTTCAGCAACCGTAATTTTGTCGTTCCTAAACAACATACAAATTGCTCCACATTGCTCCAAATAATCTTTTAGCATATGCGTAAATGAGTCGTAATTATCGAGGAGAAGGATTTTCAAAATTAAGTGTTTTTAAATACTCTGCTTTAACTTACTTTTGAGCAAGTTTTTTCAAATATAAAATGAAAATATCAAACTCAATAATTTTATTAGTTTTAATCATACAAACTGAAAATTTATTTTCTCAGGTAGTTTGTAATCAATGCGCAATAGCAAATCCTATTAATAATGGACTAGTAGCATGTTATCCATTTAATGGAAATTCGCAGGACCAATCTGGATTCAGTAACCACGGAACAAATTACGGAGCAACATTAACTACTGATAGATTTGGAAATCCTAATTCGGCATATTATTTTAATGGAAGTACATATATTTATGTTCCAAATTCGGCAAGTTTATCAACTCCAACTTCCAGTAGCACTATTGCATTTTGGGCATATACAACTTCTTGGTCTACTTGGTTTGGGATTAATTACGGTTCTATTTTAAGTAAATCAAATTCAGCAACAACTTGTAATTATAGGGTTTCTTTGATAGCAACAGGAATTTCTGGAATTATAAATAATAAAATTTGGGACTATTTTATTGGAACAAATGGTTTAAATCAATGGGATTTTTTTGTTGTTACAATGAATGGAAACACTTTAAGTTATTATAAAAATGGTGTTTTAATTGGACAGAATTCTAGTCCATCTGCATTTTCATTAAGCACAAACAATCCGCTTTATATTGGCAGAGACGACCCCGGTTTTATAGATTATTACACAGGAAAAATTGACGATATAAGAATTTATAACAGAGTATTGAATTACAGCGAAGTTATTAGTTTATATAATTACAAATCTACTTTAAATGCTAATGCAGGTTTAGACAAAAATATTTGTATTGGCGATAGTATTCAGTTAAGCGGTAATGGTGGGCCAAAATTAAATTGGAATAACCCACAATTTTTAAGTAATGATACCATTTCAAATCCATTTACAAGAACAAACATAACCCGTGATTATATTTTAACCGTTACCGATGGAATTTGTGAGGATAAAGATACGGTTAGGGTAAATATAACTCCAAAACCAAATGTAATTGCAACAGGCTTAACTACTATTTGTAAAGGAGATAGTGTTCAATTAAGTGTTTCTGGCGCTAATAAATATTTATGGAATAATGGTGTATTTTTAAATAATGACACCATTTTTAATCCAATAGCTAAGCTAATCACTAATATTTCGTTTATAGTAACCGGATATATTGGAACTTGTTCTAACAAAGACACAATAAGTATAAACTTAGTATCAATTACACCAGATGCTGGCTTAGATCAAAGTATTTGTGTTGGCGGTAGTGCTCAATTAATTGCCAGTGGCGGCACAAAATATGAGTGGTTAAGTAATAATACACTAAACGATACAAGTATTTACAATCCAATTGCTAAGCCTATTATTAACACTAAATATTATGTTTTAGTAAGTAATGGTGTTTGTAAACAAAAAATGGATTCTGTAGTCGTTTTTATCACTAATAATTTAATTACAAATGCAGGTATAGACGTTAGTTTGTGTGAAAATGACAGTGTTCAACTATTTGGTTCTGGGGGAAATACTTTTACTTGGAATCCAAGTATTGGTCTAAGCCAAAATGATGTGCCTAATCCTTATGCAAGACCTAAAACAACTACTCAATATATTTTAAAATCTGTTTCTGGAATTTGCACATCAGAAGATACAATTATTATTACTGTCAATGAAATTCCTAAACTTGATTTGGGATTAGACAAAACAATATGCATAGGAGAAACTTATTTGGTAAATGCTACTTCTAATGCTGATAAATTTACTTGGAATCCAGCTCAATTTCTTAATAATAGTTCAGTTAAAAATCCAAATATAAAACCTGATAACTACATCAAATACATAGTAAAAGCGGAAAATTCACAAACAAATTGTTTTGTAAATGATACTTTAAAAATTTATGTAAATATACCAAAAGCAAATTTTTTAACTTCAACTTCAAGTGGAAAGAAACCATTAACTATTTTATTTAAAAACAATAGTTTACCTGTATATATAAATAGTTTTTGGACTTTTGGGAATACAGAAAACTCCAATTTATTTAACCCAAAAACAATATATACAAAAGCAGGGAAATTCAGTGTAAAACTTTTAGTTACAGATTCTATTGGTTGTAAAGATTCTGCATTTAAAGAAATAACAGTTTACGATGATTTAATAGTTAGTATTCCAAATGCATTTACTCCAAATAATGACATCTTAAATGACTTTTTTATACTTAAAGTGTCTGACATAAGCCAAGTTGTTAATATTAAAGGTTCAATATGGAATAGATGGGGAGAAATGATTTATGAATATTCTTATCCTATTAACAATGGATGGGACGGAACTAATAATGGAATTGTTTGCTCAGAAGGGGTATATTTATATGTTTTTGAAGTTGAAACAATTTACAACGAATCCTTTAAATATCATGGAACTGTTACACTGATAAGATAATTTCAGCAACCGTAATTTTGTCGTTCCTAAACAACAAACAATTTGCACCACATTGCTCAAAATAATCTTTGAGCATGTGCGTAAATGAATCGTAATTATCGAGCAGAAGAATTTTCAAATTGTTAGAAATAATGGTCGCAATTTTCGTTGTAAAAATGGAATTGTACAACAATTAAATATTTTCGCAAAAAGCAATTTCAATAATAAAATAAAAATTGATATTATTGCATGAATGAAGGAGTCAGTATTAGACTCAAAAAACTTCATGTAAACTCCTAGTTAAGTAATATTTATATAAAAAAGTAAACTCCTAAATGCTATTAAGGATACTAAATAAATTTTTTAAATTGTTGTCATTTCAATGGTTAAAGCTGAAATGGAAGAATATTTATTTTGGATCATTAGCAACTATTGGCGAATATTCTTTTTTTCATATAGAAAGCAAATTACATAACTTTTTAAATAACAAAGCAAAGATTCAAATTGGTTCATTTACACATATTAGAGGCGAGTTACTATTATTTGCTCATGGTGGCGAGATTTCAATTGGCGATTACTGTTATATTGGGGAAGGTACAAGGATTTGGTCTGCAAAAAAAATATCGATTGGAAATAGGGTTTTAATTGCTCACAATGTAAATATTCATGATAATGTTTCGCACCCTATGAATGCCGAACTGCGCCATGAACACCAAAAACATATTATTACAAAAGGACATCCAACAAAAAATATTGATTTAAAAGAAAAAGAAGTAATTATAAATGATGATGCTTGGATTGGTTTTAACGCAAGTATATTAAAAGGTACAACAATTGGGAAAGGTGCAGTAATAGGCGCTTGTTCAGTTGTAACAAAAGATGTTCCTGATTATGCAATTGTGGTTGGAAATCCAGCAAAAATTATTGGCTATTCAAACAACTAAAAATGATACAAACTATTAAAAAATACATTTCACCATTTAGAAAATTGGTATATAATAATTCGAGTAAAAAAGCTTGGAGTTATGGGTATTTAGATGCACGTTGGGATTTAACCGAAAAAAATATTCGCAATGAGAATTTATTGAAATCGTTTGCAAACAATAATATTCCTCCAATTTTTGGAATAGCTATGGACGAAAGAATTGTAGAATATCCTTGGATTTTTAGCAAACTTTCAAAAAACAAAGGAACAAAAATTTTAGATGCTGGCTCTACCTTTAATTTTCCGGAAATAGTTTCACTAGAATCTTTAAAAAATAAAGATCTTTCAATTTATACTTTTTATCCTGAATCAATTAATTTTATCAATAATCGCATCTCATACGCCTTTGGCGATTTAAGAGAAATGCCTTTTAAAGATGGTTATTTTGAGGAAGTGGTTTGCCAATCAACTATTGAACACGTTGACATGGATAATTCAATTTATGGATATGAACTTGAAAAAATAAAAGACCTTAAAAATAAAAGTTACGAATATTTAAAAGTTGTAGACGAACTAATTAGAGTTTTAAAACCAAAAAGTAAATTATTACTTACATTTCCATATGGAAAATTTGATAACTATGGCTTTTTCCAACAGTTTGATGCCGAAATGGTGGGTAAAATCTTTGAAAAGTTTAGTGCATCTGGCAGTTTTAAAGATGATTACTTGTTGTATTCTCAAAATGGTTGGCAATTTAAAACAGCCGATGAGTGCAAAGATTCTATCTCTTATAATCCACATAATGGGCAAGGAAAAGGCACAGATGGAGCAGCTCATTGTAGGTGTGTTTGTTGTATAGAATTTATTAAAAATTAAACAATGACTTGGGAAGAAGCCGTTCAAGAACTTAGAAGTAAACCTGAAAACAAACAGGCTATTTTAGATAATTATTTTGATGCCGATGTGGAAGTTGCAAACGAACGTTTTGCAAAAAGTGAAGAGTTTGCCGAGCTTTTAAAATATATACCCAAACAAGCCAAAACTATACTCGATATTGGTGCTGGGCGAGGAATGGCTACTTATGGATTTGCTAAAAATGGTTTATTGGCTACAGCTTTAGAACCCGATTCAAGCAATGATGTTGGTGCTGGAGCAATTAGAAATTTGGCGAAAAAACATAATTTACCCATCACTGTAGTTGAAACTTTTGGAGAATCATTGCCTTTTGATGATAATACTTTTGATGTGGTCTATGTTCGTCAAGTACTTCATCATGCCAATGATTTAGCAAAATTTTGTAAAGAAGTACAGCGTGTTTTAAAACCTAATGGTGTTTTTATTGCTACTCGCGAACATGTTTTAAGCAATGAGCAAGATTTACAAATATTTTTAAACAATCATCCTTTGCATCATTTATACGGTGGAGAACATGCTTTTACCTTGGCTTTTTATTGCAAATGCATAGAAGAAAGTGGAATGGAATTAACAAAAATAATTCACCCTTACGAGAGTGTTATTAATTTTGCTCCTTTATCAAAAAATGAAATGAGGAATAATTTTGCTAAAAGTATTTCCAAATTAACAGGAATGAGTTTAGCTAAATTCATTGTTTCTAATGATTTTATTTATAGAAAGCTGGTCGACATAAAAGCCAGTAAAGACAATACACCTGGAAGAGTTTATTCATTTATTGCTTCAAAATAAAAACCCATGAATATTTTAGTTATTGGTAGCAAAGGTTTTATTGGTTCGCATTGTGTGGAATATTTTGGCAGTAAAAATCATGTGATTTTTGAAGCTGGGGTTTCGCCAAATACTGGCAACTCAAACTATACACAACTAAATGCTAGCAATACTAATTTTGATGATTTATTTACCAAAAACAAAATTGATTGGTGCATCAATGCTTCGGGTTCGGCACACGTAGGATTTTCGTTCGAAAAGCCAGATATAGATTTTGAATTGAATGTTTTAAACGTTCACAAATTGCTGGTTAGTATCAGAACTCATCAGCCAAAATGCAAGTTCATTAACTTTTCAAGTGCTGCTGTTTATGGAAATCCCGAACAGTTACCAATTAAAGAAGAAAGCAGCAAAAATCCGCTTTCGCCTTATGGTTTTCATAAATTGCAGAGCGAATATTTAATAAAAGAATACCATCGATTTTTTGGACTTTCAACTTGTAGTTTACGCGTATTTTCGGCTTATGGACCAGGTTTAAAAAAACAACTTTTTTGGGATTTATTTCAAAAAATGAAGCAAAATTCTGAAAATATTGAAATTTATGGAACAGGTAATGAATCGCGCGATTTTATTTATATTGACGATTTGGTACAAGCCATAGAAATTATTTTTACCCAATCACCTTTTGATGGAAGTGCTTATAACTTATCGTCAGGCAACGAAACAACTATCAAATCGGTGGTTGAATTATTTTATAGTTACTTAAATCCAAAAACAAAATACCAGTTCAATAATATGCAAAAACTAGGCGATCCAAATAATTGGCAAGCAGATATTAGTGAACTTAAAAAACTGGGTTTTGAAACAAAAACAAGCTTGGAAACTGGAATGTTAAATACAGCAAACTGGCTTAAAAATTTATAGAAATCATTGAAAAACAAAAAGCTTCATATCTGTTTGCATCTTATTTCTGACCCTAATTGGCATGCAGGAAATATTTATATTTTTAACCTGATAAATGCCATTAGTAAAATAGATAAACAGGAGCGAGATGGAATAAAATTAAGTTTGGCTACTCGCAATATTAATGATGTTCCTGCGGATATTCAAAAACTGTTAGACCAAATATATATTGACTCTATTTTGGTGCTTGCATTTTATAAAATTCTTTCCATTTTACCAGCTTTTTTAAGGTTTAAACTGTTTAATTTTAGGGAAATAGATTTTTATTATCCTCCCGGAAATTTTCCTAAAAAATGGATCTTTAATTGGGGTGGCTGGATTCCCGATTTTCAATACAAACATTTACCACATTTATTTTCTGACGAAGAATATAAAAGCAGGGAAATTCGCAATAAAAATTTAGCAGAACAATCTCCAATACTGGCTTTTAGCAGTCAAAATGCTTTAAACGATTATCAAAACTTTTTCCCTGAAAATGCTAGCAATGCCTATTTACTTCGTTTTGTTAGTAATGCTAACCCAAACTGGTTTGCTGATGATGCCATTGCAGTGCAACAAAAATTCAATTTGCCCGATAACTTTTTCATTGTTTGTAATCAATTTTGGAAGCATAAAGACCATGAAACGGTAATAAAAGCAATGAGCTTTTTAAAGCAAAAAGGCATTGAAATAACAGTAATTTGCACGGGTGCTACCGAAGATTTTAGAAACCCTGATTATTATCCTTCTCTAATAAAATTAGCCAAAGAACTTGGAGTAGAAAATCAATTAAAAGTTTTAGGATTTATTACTCGAAATGATCAAATTCAATTGATAAGAAGATCAATGGCAATTATTCAACCATCGCAATTTGAAGGTTGGAGCACTGTTGTAGAAGATGGTCGTTCATTAGGAAAAAACATATTTTTAAGTGATTTTGCAGTTCACTTAGAACAAAATCCACCAAATACTTGGTTTTTTGAAATGGGAAATGCCGAAGATTTAGCCTCAAAAATTGAAGATAATTTGAGCAAAATAAATGCTGGACCAAATAAAGAAAATGAAGAAAAAGCATTTTCAGAAAACCAAAACTTAATGAAAGAATATGGTTTAAATTTTATAAAAATGGCAAGAAAAAGTTTGGTTTAAAACTGAAATATTTAAATTGTTATTTCACAAAAAACAATCCTATTTTTTTCTTTATTTGCCTTAAAACCAACACAAAATAATGCTCTTTTTTGTATAATAAGTCAAATGCAAATTCGTCAGCCTCTTGATTCACTTTCAATTCTTTAGGGTGAATGAGGTTTTTTTCAATTTCAAAAATGGGTAAGTTTTCAATGTCATTGTTTCCTGAACTACTTGTGTGAGTGGAACCTTCACCAAAACCAATGTTTGAAATTAAATTTACGTTCGGTAAAATGCTTAACATGTTATTATTCCAATTTGCAAAAGTCCATTGAAAATCCCAGCTATTCACCAAACCTGCAAACATTTTATCGAAACCTTGGTACCAAAAAGTATGCTCTTGCTTGCGTTTAAATATTTTTTCTAAACCTTTGTTTGCTTTAAAATCGGGATAACTGTTCATTTTAACGTCATAGTTTTTCCAAGATCTTCGCCACGAAGCCCAACCCCAAATAAAATTATATTGAGAAAAATAATAAGAACCTTCACCTCTTTTTATTCCTTTTTGAAAATTATCGCCCCCAATATGTCCAATTCGTAAATCATCTTTATAGTAATTCAAAAGTGTTTCACAGTAACCAAAAAATGATGGATGGGGCAAGCAATCGTCCTCTAAAATAATTCCTTTTTCTTCATTTTCAAAAAACCAATCTATAGCAGAACTTACTGCTATTTTACAGCCTAAATTTTCAGGTCTAAAAAGTGTTTTTATTTCACAATCCCAATCTATTAATTCAATAATGTTTCTTGTTTCTTGGCAAAGCAAATCTTCGCCTAATTTGTCTTTTCTTGCTCCATCTGCTGCAATGTATAGTTTAGAGGGTTTAACGATTCTAATGCTTTCAAATACCCGTTTTGTGGTATTTGGCCTGTTAAATATTAAGAAGAGAATTGGGGTTTGAAACACTTTTAAAAAATTTCTTCGAAATTAGTATTTCAGTAGTAATTATTTTTTAAAAAATGGAGTAAAAAAAAGCTGCCCTTTGGAGGCAGCTTTTTAGTTTTTTTTCCATAAAATTATTTTGTAATTTTACTCGTTAAAACTTGTTTATCCGTTATAACTTTAATTGTATAAATTCCATTTAAAAGCTTTGAAACATCAATGCTTGTTTCATTATTGGCTTGTAAAACAAACTTTCCATTAATGTCATAAACAGAAACAGTTTCAACTACCTCGCTGCTTGCTGTGGTTATATTTAACACATTTTGCATTGGAACTGGTGAAATTGAAATACTGTTTTTTATAGATTGTGGTTCAAGTGTTATTATTTCTGAGTAAACAAAATCTCCATTGAAATCTACTTGCTTCATTCGGTAATAATTGGTTTTATTTTGTTCATTATTTTCTTGTAAATTAACATCTACAAATGTATAGTTATTTACCATGGTTGAATGACCGTTTCCTTTTACTTTTCCAATGTTTTTCCATTCATTTTCTTTCAATTTTTCAATTTCAAAATGACTGTTATTTTCTTCGCTTGCTGTTTTCCAATTTAAAATTACATCATTGCCTTTCCAATTACCCTTGAATGATATCAATTGAACTGGTAATGGATTTATTGAACTATCAGAGGCTACTGCAAATTCGCCTCCTATTGAAGTAATTCCTGTTGTGCTAACAATTGGAATGGCCACTGTTCCGCTTCCTAACACAGATGTTCCTGCTAACGACCACGAAGTAGCTGATATATTTCTTCTTACTAATCTTAAATCCGAAACTGAGCTAATGCCCGAAAAACCAGTTGCCGTGGCATTACAAGTATAAGTTCCACCTGTTAATCCATCCGATGGTGTTAATTTCCAATATCCTTCAAATCCGGTTTTGTTTAATAATACTATTGGTGAAGTTGTAAAATCAAAGATTGGAAATCCTGAATTTCCTCCTGTGCCTGTTATAAAATTTGATGTTATTGTTCCGCCTGATGAAGGTGCTGAAGTAAAATTAACTTGAATTGGTCGGTAAACACTTGCTGTTCCTATTGGCATTAAGCCTGATGCACCTGTGTTTGTATTGGCTGCAAACCATCTTTTAAAGTTTCCAATAATAATTCCAGACGATCGGTTCAATGTGCCAGTTTGAGTTGCACTTTCGCCCAATGTTAATGTATAACCATTACAATTGATATTATTGAACATGGCCAAAACACTTTTAACCATTACGTTTCCTGTAATTGTTTTGGTTGATCCACTAATGATTAAATTCCCATAATTAGCAGTAACAATATTTTGTGGAGTGCTTAAAACATATTGTGCAATGCTACTTGCATGGAAACCTGCTTTATTAGTATAAATATTTCCTTGAATGGTAAAGGTAAAATTGTTATTTACATAAAAAGAATCTGTTCCAAATGAAACACCCGTTGGTATCACAAAATTACCAGAATTGGTGCCATCGCCAAAAACAACTGTGGTATTAGTTCCTGTTATGAACCAGTTTCCTGTAATGGATGGTGAACCATTATTAACAACATAATAGCTTGTTCCACTTATTCCAAAACTTGCCGGGCTTGTTCCTGATCCATCGGTATTTGGACCCCAAGTAGCTAATGAATTTAAATTACCACTACTTTTGCTAAAATAAGCATATCCAATTAAAGTATTTCCTGTTAACGATGACGATGTTAAATAATTAGAAAAACCAGCTGTTCCATTGTATTCATAAACAGCAAAATAATAGTTATTTCCAGGGTTTAATCCTTTCACATTTACTGTATTTCCTGTATCACTATAAACTACATAATTTCCTGTTCCTATTTGAGTTCCTAAACCAAAAGTGTCTTTTGCTAAATACGAAAACGAATCCAATGGAGCTGAATTTACTGCATTGGTTGCTTTAGCTACAACTATTCTTCTGCTTCCATTTCCTTTGGTAAATGTTAGTGTTGCTGATGTAGGTGTAGTATTGCTAAATACCAAATTACTTGCTATATTGGTTGGTTCATTAGCTATTATCCGGTTGCGTAAAATGGATATGTTACTAGAAGCATTGTTACTTACTAAAACTTCAAGTTTTCCATCATTATTTAAGTCAGATGCAAACAGGTCAATTGGACCAGAACTAACAGAAAAATTTACCTGAGTAGCAAACGAAGTAGAATTTATTGTACCAACAACTGAATTATTTTTAAAAATTGAAATATTATTATTTCCATTGTTACACACACCAATATCTATTTTGTTATCGTTATCAAAATCGGCTAAAGAGATTCCTTGACAATAAGAATTACCTGATCCAGAACTAAGATTATATGGTGTTTGAAATGAAATTGCATTTACCGTAGAAGTTGTATTTTTAATTATTGAAATATTGTTACTAACAAAATTACCTGTAACCAAATCTTTTTTACCATCTCCATCTAAATCTGCGCATTTTATAAAATGAGGATAAGAACCTAACCAAGCTGTTGTTACACTAACAAAAGTGGGACTTCCAGCCGTAGTGGTAGTATTTCTAAATATCACAAGTTGAGACGGTGAATATCTTGTAATTGCAAGGTCTTTTTTACCATCACCATCAATATCAAAAATTACAACTGATGATGGGTCGGAATTACAGCTTTGGTCTATCCTAGTTGCAAAACTAATAGTACCACTAGTACTCGTATTTCTAAAAACAGAAAAACTTCCAGCTCCAGAATTCGTTACAACAATATCTGGCTTTAAATCACCATCAACATCTTCAACATCTATATTATAAAATCCAGATGCACACGTGAAATCTTGTCTAGTTGCAAAAGTTATGTTGCCAGTAGTTGAAGTTGTATTTTTGAATACAGAAATTCCATTTCCTGAAGCTGAACATAATATTACATCTACTTTACCATCGCCATCTAAATCTTTAATTCTAATAAAACTAACTGTATTTGAAGCTGTATAATCAACTTTTGTAGATAATGAAATACTATTTAAAGTAGATGTATTTCTAAATACAGAAATCGAAGCAACTCCTTGATTTCCAACAACAATATCATTATTTCCGTCATTATCTAAATCTGCTGAAATAATTCCAACTGGACTTGATGTGCCAACTCCTGATAAATAATCCACTTTAGGAGCAAATGAGGTAGTGTTTATTTGTGCAAGGGTTATTTTTGATAAAATAACAAAAAATAAAAGGGTAATTGTTGTTTTCATATATTTATTTTTGCAAAGATTATTTATTTATTTAACAAAACGTGTTTTTCATTGTTTATTTTATTGTTATATTTATCAGCAATGTCAATGTTGTTTTTAACAATACTATTCATTTTTGTTTTCATTGTTTTTATAATAAATAAAAAGCTACTTTTTTTATAGTAATTTTCAAATAATTTTTCATCCGAAAACTTGTTATTGGTAATAAAAGTTGGGTGTCTTAAATCTACTATTTCCAAAATTGCATTTTGATGGAATTTTTTAAAATCTTTTGAATTAAGGGTTGAATTTTCTTGTATTTTACATGATAAATTCGAATTAGGGGTAATGGCCAAACCATTATTAAACCACTGACTTAATAGGGTTTTATAGTTGTAAAATTCTGTAACATCAGGATCATCAATTTGAAATTGTTTTAGCCAATAGTCAAATTCACTATTTGATAAAACGTTATCTAAAGTTTTTAAACCTAAAGCCCTATTTAAATTATTTAAGTTTGGTTGAATAGTTAACCAAGTTCTTTTCCAAGTAGCCCAAGCACCTGTTTGATTGTATTTTGAAAAAAAGTAACTTCCATCTCCAACTTTTATTGAATCCTTAATATTTATACTATTTATATACATGATTCTATTATCGTTTTTATAATGGTTCAACAAATCATCACAGAAAGAATAAAAACATTTATTTGGCAAACAATCACTATTTATAATTATTCCCTTTTCTTCTTTTTTAAAAAGCCAATCTACTGATTCACATTGTAATTTATGAATGTTTTTTTCGCTATAGTTTATTTTAGTTTTTACATCACATTTCCAAACTATTTGATTTACTAAACTTTCAATGTAGTTACTAATTATTTCATTGTTCTTGTCATTGTTTAAAATAATAGAGGCAATGTAAATTTTCTTTGGTTTAGCAAATAAAATACTGTCAAATACAGTTTGTGTAGCATTAGAAACGCTTTTAACTAAAAATAATACAGGTGTTTCAATCATAGCAATTTGTGGTTTATTATTAATGTAAAAAATATTTGAATTTTCTAACTAATAATCAAACTTAACAGTTTATACTACTCAAGCTAATATCAATGTATAATCAAGGCATTTTTACATATAATTAAGTAATTTGAATGAACGTTGTTATTTTTAAAGATTTAAAAGCTTAAAAAGTTCCTCTTTTCTTTTATACGAAACCTCTAGTTTTACTCCATTGTTAAGTACTATAATTCCTGTTTTTCCTTTAATAAATTTATTAATTTTCGATATGTTCACCATGTAATAACTGTGTATTCTAAAAAACCCGTTTGATGTCAACAAATCTTCATAATAACCTATGTTTTTTGAAGCCACTATTTTATTACCATTTTCTAAATGTAGAGTTGTATAATTTTTATCGCTTTCTAGGTAAACAATATTGGTTAGTTCTATAAAATTTATTTCACTTTGGGTTTGTATAGCTAGCTTTTCAAATAGCTTGTTTTGAATCAGTTTTTCTTTAAAATTTTCAATAGTACCAGTTTTATTTTTCGATAGTTCTTCAAATTTATTCATGGTGTTTTGCAACTCGTTTTGGTCAATTGGTTTAAGCAAATAATCGAGGGCCGAAAACCTTACAGCATTGATAGCATATTGGTCAAATGCTGTGGTAAACACTATTTTGAAATCAATCTTTTCTATTTTTTTAATTACACTAAAGCCATTTCCACCAGGAATATGTATATCTAAAAACAATATCTGAATATCGTTTTTATGGGTTTCAATTAGTTCTATTGCACTTTCAACCGAATTGGCACTTCCAACTATGTTAATACTCTGATTACATTCGTATAAAAGTTTTTCTAAAACCTCTACACAATTCTTTTCATCATCAACTATTGCTACGTTTATCATATTCGTTTTAGTTTATTGGAATGTTTATTTTTACAATAGTGCCTTTGGCAATATCTTTCTCATATAAATCGGTAATAACAACTAAATTTTCTCCATCTTTTTGGTTTGAAAGTAACCGAAGCCTTTCCCGTGTATATTTTATTCCAGTTGATTCAAATTTTAAATTTTCATCGTCCTTGAGTAATTCAGATTGTGCCCTTCCAATTCCATTGTCATGAATAGTACAAACTAAAAACATGTTTTCTTTATAAATATTTATTTCCAGTTTTCCTTTACCTTTTATGTTTGAAATGCCATATTTTATCGCATTTTCAACAAAAGGTTGTAAAATTAATGGCGGTATTAAATGATAAAGCAAATCATCGTTTACGTTTAAAACGTAATCAATTTTGTTTTCAAAACGCATTTGTTCTAGTTCTACATATTTATCCAATAATTCTATTTCTTCTTTCAAATAAATCTCATTTTGTTTAGCATATTTCATTATTAGTCTTAACAAAATTGAAAAAGTTGAAAGATATTTTCCAGCTTCTTTGTTTTTATTGTAAATAATATAATACTGAAGGGAGCTTAAAGTATTAAATATAAAATGAGGATTCATGTGCAATCGAATTGCTTTTAACTCAGCATCTATTATTCTTTTTTCAGTTTCATTTTTTGCTTTAAAAACTTTCACTCTATTTCTTATTACAAATAAAACAATAGTAGATAAAACCACCATAATTGAAGAATAAAACCACCAGGTTTGCCAAAAAGGTGGGCTTATTATAAAAATTATTTTTGCTGGTTCATCGCTCCAAACACCATCTATATTCCTAGCCCAAACATAAAAAACATATTTTCCAGGAGAAAGTGTACTTAATTGAATTCTATCTGATTTTGTTGTTACCAAACTCGAATCATTATCGCTAACTATTTTGTATTTATAGAAAATATTATTGGCACTTCTAAATGAAATAGATTTGTATTGAATTGCTATATTATTTTCGGTGTATAAAAGATTGTATTCTTTCGAAACACTTTTGACTTTATTGTTAATAATAACATTTTCTATAAACACCTTTGGTTTAGTAGTTGCTAATTTTATGTTTTCAGGAAAAACACTTACTCCTTTATTTGTTGCCACATAAACATCGCCTTTGTGAACTAATAAATCGTTTACTTCATTGTAAATCAATAAATCATTGGATGTAAAATTAGAAATTGCTACTAAACTGTCATTTTTATCAAGCTCCAAACGACTAACACCTTTGTTTGAGCATATCCAAATTTTGTTATTAATATAATACGATTTGGTGCAATAATTACTCAATAAACCATCATCGGTTGAATAAAATTTTTGAATATTGTTTTTCAAAATACATAATCCTTTGTCAAGCGTTCCAATTATCAAACTTTTATTGGATGTCATCCAAACATCTTGAATTTTGTAAGGAAAATTGATTTTTTTGTAATAGGCTATTTTCTTGTTTACTAGAAGTTCCATCAAACCGTTTTTTGATTTAGTGTAAACATGATAAACTGAATCATGGTCCCCAAAATAAACAGGAGGTAAACGAGGATACTCTTTTTTCATTTTTATCCAAAGTGGAGTAGAATTAAAAAGGAGTTTAGGTTTAACTACACCTTTTCTCAATCCAAGTTTTGTAATTGTATACAAATTTGTTAAATCGTTCTGTGGGAAATGATAAATAATTTCATTGTAATTACTAATTGAGTACTTTTTTAGAATTCTATTTTTTATTTGAAATAAAGTTGAAGTCACGAAAAATATACCATCATTTTTCGTTTGAAAAGCATCTGAAACAGCAGCACCAAAACTCCTCTCTGTAAAAGGAATTGTCTTATTAAACCTATTTATTTTATTGTTTTCAATTAGTGATATTGTTCTATCTTGTGAAATAGCAAAAATATCGTCTCCATCCTTTTTTATAAAACTAACGGTATTCTTTTTTAAACCATCAGATTTATCAAAATGGTGGGCCATCAAGTTACTATGATATACACCATTTTCGGAAGTACATAACCACCATGTGTTATCATGTAATTTTGTAATATTTAAAATAATATTATCAGTTAAATATTCAAATTTGCTAATTTCAGAAATGAGCCCATTTTTAAATTGAAAAGCCCCTTTCATTGTTCCAACCCATAAATCATTTGAGAGAATGTCTTCATAAAAGCAAAAGATTTGATTTTGATTTATCTTGAATAAAAGACTTAATGGTTTGCTTTTTTTTCTATTAAATTCGTAAATTCCTTCATGGTTAGATATCAATAAATTACCGTCTCTTTTTAGAAAACATCTTGAAACAATATGGTTTTTATTTACACTAATAGGAAGATTAATTTTTATCTTAGATTTGTTATTGGTAACAATAAAAACCTCATTGTCATTGCTTAAAAAAAATTCATTATTACCTAAAGATTTAAGGTTGTAATATGTTACACCGATTTCAGCTGGATCAAAAACTTTTACTAGTTTTGAATTACTGTTAATAAAAAAAAAAGCACCAGATCTTGAAAGGAACCAGGGCTTCCCTTCTATATCAATATCAATCCAACAAATCTTTTCTTTGGTTTCAACAGCCTTGAGCTCATTATTTTCAAAAAAAAATAATTTAAAATTAGTAGACACAAACCAAACTAAATTCTTGGAGTCTTTTGCGATTTGAAAAACTCCAATTTCTGAGAGACCATCATTTTTATTCAAAAGTTTAAAGTTCAATCCATCAAATTGTGACAATCCTTTATCGGTAGCAAACCATAAATAACCATTTAAATCTTCTTGTTGACCATATACAAGTGAACTTTGTAAGCCTTCATTTATACTGATATTCTTAAAATTAAAGTGTTGTGGAAACGTGTAAAGGGGAAGAAAAAAAATACTAAAACAATTAAGTAAATTATATAAAACTCGATGTTTGCAAGACAATTTTTTCATTAAAATATTTATAGTTTAAAAGGCTTTTTTGTTTCAAAAACAAACTAAATTACTGCAAACAAGTTACTATTAATAGATGGCAAGTTTAAGTAATAAATTTAAAAAATAATTATGTTCTTTAAAAATCTTTTATAAATGAGAAACCATTTGATTAATTATTGTTTTTGCTTGAAACTTTTTGTATAATTGAACCCTATAATAAAAATGAAAGTAGTAATTTTAGCAGGTGGATTAGGTACACGTTTAAGCGAAGAAACGGATACTAAACCAAAACCAATGGTTGAAATTGGCGGAAAGCCAATTTTATGGCATATCATGAAATTATATTCAAGCTATGGATTTAATGATTTTATTATTTGCGCTGGTTATAAAGGGTATATTATTAAAGAATATTTTTGCAATTATTTTTTACATCATTCCTCTGTTACCGTAAATCTTGCCGATAATTCAATTGATTTCCATAATTCTGAAACAGAACAATGGAAAGTAACTATTGCCGATACAGGTGTAAACGCAATGACTGGAGGCAGAATAAAAAGAATTCAACAATACGTAGGAAACGAGCCTTTCATGTTAACTTATGGCGATGGAGTGGGTAATGTAAATATTGCCGAACTACTTGATTTCCATAAAAAAAATGCTAAAAAAGCTACCCTTACAAGCGTACAGCCAAGTGGCAGATTTGGATTATTAAACATGAACGAATATAACAACGTATCTAGTTTTACAGAAAAACCAAAAGGTGATGGAGCTTGGATAAATGCTGGTTATTTTGTGTTAGAACCATCTGTTTTTGATTTGTTAAAAGACGATCAAACAATTTGGGAACGCGAACCTCTTGAAACACTTGCTCAACAAGGAGAATTAAACGCTTTTAAGCATTTTGGATTTTGGAAACCTATGGATACTCTAAAAGACAAAACAGATTTAAATGAAATGTGGAACTCAGGTAATGCTGAATGGAAACTTTGGAAATAAAAACGCATGTTTAATTTAGCAATAGCACAAACATATAATGGGAAAAAAGTACTTATTACTGGTAACACTGGTTTTAAAGGATCGTGGTTAAGCATTACTTTACTTGAACTTGGTGCCGAAGTATATGGTTATGCTTTGGAACCAATAAGTAACCAAGATAATTTTGTAACATGTAAGCTTGAATCAAAATACAAACAAGTATATGCCGATATTCGCGATAAAGAAAAGTTGTATAAAACTTTCCGAGAAATTGAACCTGAAATCGTTTTTCATTTAGCTGCACAACCATTAGTTTTAGAATCATACCTTAATCCAGTTGAAACTTTTGAAGTAAACATGATGGGAACAATAAACTTATTGGAAGCAGTAAAACAATGTGAAAGCGTTAAAGTGGCCATAAATGTTACAAGCGATAAGTGTTATGACAATAAAGAATGGATTTGGGGATACAGAGAAAATGAGGCAATGGGAGGAAAAGATCCATATAGCGCATCTAAAGGTTGTTCAGAATTAATTACTTCTTCTTATATTCATTCTTTTTTTTCAGACAAGAATAGTTGCTTAGTTGCAACTGCCAGAGCGGGAAATGTGATTGGTGGTGGTGATTGGGCAGAAAACAGAATTGTTCCTGATTTTTTTAAAGCATTTCAAAAAAACGAAACATTAAATATTCGAAACCCTCATGCTACTAGACCCTGGCAATTTGTTTTAGAGCCACTATTTGGATACATTACTCTAGCAGCTGAATTACTAATACAAGGTAAAACATTACAAGGTGGTTGGAATTTTGGCCCTCTTTCAAATACTCATAAAACTGTAGGCGATTTAATACAAACTATTCAAGAAAATCCAGTTTATAAATCAGTAAACATAAACTATACTCAACCCGATTTTCACGAAGCTTCTTTTTTAAAACTAGAAATTACAAAAGCTACCACTCAACTTAATTGGAAACCGTTACTTAACTTTGAACAAACCATGCAATTTACTATTGTTGGTTATTCGGATGAATTAGATAAAAAAAATAATGTTTACGAGAAGCGCGTAAACCAACTTAAAGCATATATGCAATTAGCATAATAGACAATAAAAAATGACTCAAAAAGCAGAAGATTTAAAACAACAAATATTCGATTTAATTACTCAATACCACGAGGAAAAGAATGCAATCAAACCTTTTGTTAAAGGTGAAAGTGCAGTTCCTGTTAGTGGTAAAGTAGTAGATGCCGAAGAACTAAAATATATTACTGATTCCGCTTTAGACGGTTGGTTTACTACAGGAAGATTCAATGATGCATTTGAAAAAGAATTGGCAAAATTTATAGGTTGCAAAAAAGTTTTAACCGTTAACTCTGGCTCATCGGCTAATTTACTTGCATTTGCAACACTAACAGCAGAAGAACTTGGTGAAAGAGCTTTGAAACCTGGCGATGAAATGATTTCTGTAGCAGTTTCTTTTCCAACTACTATAAATCCAGCAGTTTTATATGGCGTTATTCCTGTTTTTGTTGACGTGGAAATTCCAAGTTACAATATTGATATTTCAAAAATAGAAGCCGCTATTACACCTAAAACAAAAGTAATTATGGTTGCTCATACTTTAGGAAATCCTTTTAACGTAGAAGCCATTCAAGCCATAGCTCGCAAACATAATTTATGGCTAATTGAAGATTGCTGTGATGCACTTGGAGCAACTGTAAATGGCAATCATGTTGGAACTTTTGGCGACATGGGAACTTTAAGTTTTTATCCCGCACATCATATTACAACAGGTGAAGGTGGCGCTGTATTTACCAATAACAGTAAATTATTAAAAATTATTGAGTCGTTTAGAGATTGGGGACGCGATTGTTGGTGCGCTTCAGGTTGTGATAATACTTGCGCAAAAAGATTTGAATGGCAATTAGGCGATCTTCCTTATGGTTACGACCATAAATATATTTACTCAAGATTGGGCTATAATTTAAAAATAACCGACATGCAAGCTGCATTAGGTTTGGCGCAAATAAAAAAATTACCCGGTTTTGTTGCTAAACGCAGGCATAATTTTAACCGTTTAAAACAAGGTTTACTTCCGCTAAGCAATAAAATTATTTTACCTGAATTTAGTGAAAATGCAAATCCTTCTTGGTTTGGTTTTTTAATTACTTTAAAACCTGAAAGTGGTTTAAATAGAAACGATGTGGTTGAAAAACTTACTGAAGCTAAAATAGGTACTCGCCTGTTATTTGCCGGAGATATAAGAAAGCAACCTTATTTTAGTAAATACCCGTATAGAGTTTCTGGTGATATGACAAATACAGATACTATTTTACACCATACTTTTTGGGTTGGGGTAACACCAATGATAAATGATGAAATGGTAGATTATATGGTGGAAACTTTACATACAATTTTAAAATAAAGTGGACTCGTTTATAAAATCTGTACACCCTATTATAGCAACTGATATTGAATTAATTGTAAGTAAATATAATGAATGGGAAAAACTAAAGGGAACTACCGTTTTAATTACTGGCGCCAATGGTTTTTTACCATCATACATGTTATATACTTTATTGTATTTAAACGATTCAAAAAAAATAGAAATAAACATTTTGGCCCTAGTTCGCAATTCAAAAAAAGCAAAGGCTAAGTTTGGTAATTTATTAGAAAGAAATGACCTAAAAATTATAGAACAAGATGTTTGTTTACCCATCATATTTGACGAAAAAATTGATTATATCATTCATGCAGCAAGCCAAGCTAGTCCTAAATATTATGGAGTAGATCCGGTAGGAACTTTAAGCGCTAATGTTATTGGCACAAAAGGCTTATTAGACCTTGCTTTGCAAAAACAAGTAAAGTCGTTTTTGTTTTTTAGTACAAGTGAAGTTTATGGAATAGTAGATTCTAGCAAAATACCAACTAAAGAAAACGATTACGGTTATATAGACCCCACAAACGTGCGTGCGTGCTATGCCGAAAGCAAGCGAATGGGCGAAAATATGTGTGTAAGCTATTTGCACCAATATAAAGTTCCTGTAAAAATAGTTCGCCCTTTTCATACTTATGGACCAGGAATGGAGTTAAATGACGGGAGAGTTTATGCCGATTTTATAGCAAACATTGTGCAAAATGAAAACATAGAAATGAAAAGTGATGGTTTGGCAATGAGAGCTTTTTGTTACTCGGCCGATGCAACACTCGGATTTTTTAAAGTATTATTGGCTGGTGAAAATGGCGAAGCTTATAATGTTGGGAACCCAAATGGAGAAATTAGTATTATTAACCTAGCAGAAAAACTAGTAAACTTATTTCCAGAAAAAAAATTAAGCGTAATAAAACAACAACAAACCAATGCTAATTATATACCAAGTGCTGTTCAACGTAATTGTCCAGATGCTAGTAAAATTGGTGCATTAGGTTGGCAAGCAACAACAAATATAGAAGAAGGATTTTACAGAACAATAACAAGTTACCAATGAAATTACAAGATATAAAAAAGCGTTTTGAAAGTGGCGCTATTAACAAGTGGGAATATATTAATGAAATGTATGCTGAACATGCTCATTTGTTTGGCTATGCCCAATTTCTTTCTAATACAAATATTTCAGCAATAAACATTACTGATCATAAAGTAGTAATGACTTTTAGAGATTCTAATATTCAATTTATTTGCGAACAAAACGACAAGCGTTTAGCACCATTCGATACTTTGAATTTTGGAAGTTATGAAATTGAAGAACTTAAAATGCAGCAAAGATTGATGGAACCTCATTTTAATGTTTTTGATATTGGCGGAAATTTTGGTTGGTATGCTTTGCATGTTGCACAAAAACTAACTTCAGGAAAAGTGTTTTCATTTGAGCCAATTCCTACAACTTTTGAAAAGTTAAACCAAAATGTTGAACTAAATAAAATGAACAACATTGCTACCCTTAACTATGGTTTGGGGGATGAAAATGGCAGTTTTGATTTTTATTTTGACCCTTCTCTTTCGGTAAATGCAAGCTTAGCAAATGTTTCTGCAAATAATAATATTGAAACATTGAAATGTAATGTGAAAAAAATGGATGACGTTTCACTGCAATTAACCAGTAAAGTTGATTTTATAAAATGTGATGTAGAAGGAGCAGAATTGCTAGCTTTTAAAGGTGGAATAGAAACTATAAAAAGAGATTTGCCAATAATATTCACAGAAATGTTGCGCAAATGGACTTCCAAATTCAATTATCATCCAAACGATATTATTGATTTTCTAAACAATCTGGGTTATGCTTGTTTTGTAATTGATAACAATAAATTACAAGCTTTTGGAAAAGTAGATGAGCATACTACTCAAACCAATTATATTTTCCTTCACACACAATCGCATGCCAAGCAAATTGAAACATTTACTAAGTAAAAAAATTAAATGATAGACTTAATAGCTTTTAGCAAACAAATAAGATTAGCAACTTTAAAACTTGTATACGAAGCAAAAGCATCGCACATAGGAGGCGCGTTTTCAATGGCCGATATATTGAGTGTTTTATACAATGGCGTTTTAAATATAGACCCAAAACAAGCCGATTGGAATGATCGTGATCGTTTTATTTTATCAAAAGGACATGCCTGCACTTCGCTTTATACTACACTTGCTCTTAAGGGTTTTTTCGACAAACAATTACTAAGTGAATATGCCAAAGATGACAGTATTTTATTGTCACACACTAGCCATAAAGTTCCAGGAGTAGAGCTATCAACGGGAAGTTTAGGACATGCTTTATCGTTTGGCTGTGGATTGGCTTTAGCCGCAAAAAGAAAAAAAGAAAATTGGAAAACTGTGGTGTTAGTGAGTGATGGAGAGTTAGACGAAGGATCAAATTGGGAAGCAATTTTATTTGCACCTCACCACCAATTAAACAATTTAATTTTAGTGGTAGATTATAACCAAATTCAAAGTTTTGGAACAGTAAATGAGGTGCTAAACCTTCATCCTCTTAATAAAAAATTTGACGCATTTAATTGGAATGTGATAGAGGTAGATGGACATAACCACGAAGAATTACAGCAAGCCTTCAAAAAAGCTTGGATAAATGATAAGTTACCAACTGTAGTCATTGCCCACACCATTAAAGGAAAAGGTATTGATTTTATGGAAAATCAATTGCTTTGGCATTATAAATCGCCATCATTGGAACAATATGAAGCAGGAGTAAAACAAATTGAAGCATTATAATGAGAACAGCATTTATACAACAGTTAGTAGAAGAAGCAAAAACTAACGATAAAATATTTTTGATTGTAGGCGATTTGGGATATTCAGTAGTTGAACTATTTGCGCTAGCATATCCCGAAAGGTTTTTAAACGCTGGTGTTGCAGAACAAAACATGACAGGAATTGCGGCAGGTTTAGCCAAAGAAGGATACAACGTTTTTA
The DNA here is from genome assembly GCA_049318585.1 of Bacteroidia bacterium. GTDB lineage: Bacteria > Bacteroidota > Bacteroidia > UKL13-3 > UKL13-3 > JAAFJM01. Next base: position 22,755 of record JBMOGB010000015.1, read on the forward strand.
CTTATTCAATTGGTAACTTCCCTACCATGCGTTGTTTTGAGCAAATTCGTTACGATGTTTGTTACCATAATTTAAATGTAAAAATTATTTCAGTTGGAGGCGGTTATGCTTATGGGCCACTTGGACCATCGCACCACGCTACCGAGGACATTGGAACACTCAGAGTTTTACCAAATCTTACTGTTTGCGCTCCTTCGGATCCTATTGAAGCCAGAGCAATTACAAGTATGTTTTGTAATACAAATACTCCTGGTTATTTGCGTTTAGGAAAAGCGGGTGAACCAAATGTTCACGATTCAGAAATTGATTTAAAATGGGGAAAAGGAATTTGTGTAAAACAAGGTGTTGATACTGCTGTTTTATCAATGGGATCCATTGTTTTTGCCATGAAAAAAGAATTACAGGACAGTAATTTTGGTCTTTATAGTTTTCCTTTTATTAAACCTTTTGATAAAGAATTACTGCAAACTATTGCAAATTCATTTAGCAATATAATTACCGTTGAAGAACATCAAAAAAGTGGCGGATTTGGTTCGGTAGTTTTGGAAGCACTAAACGATTTAAGGGAAGAAGGAAAAATTCAACATATTCCAATGGTAAAACGAATTGCAATTCCTGATATTTATATAAGTGTTGCTGGAAGTCAAGAGTTTTTAAGAAATAAAGCGGGACTTAAACTTTTTTAAATGAAGCCGTTTCTTTCTATTGGTATTCCTACATATAAACGACCGCTACGTTTAAAACATATTCTAACAACACTTGCTAATCAATTAAACATAGAAAAAGCAGATTGGGAAATAGTAGTTTCTGATAACTGTTCTAATGATGAAACTCCAAATGTAGTAAAATCGTTTGAATCGAAACTGCCAATTACTTACGTAAAACACGAAATAAACAAAGGTCCCGACTTTAACTTTAGATCGCTTGCCGATAGTTGTAAAGGGGAATATCTTTGGTTCGTTCCTGATGATGATGATTTGGTAAATGAAACTAGTGTAAGTAAAATTATAGGTTTTATTAAAAATACTCCTTTGCCAATTGGGGCGGCTATATTAAATTACAAATCCATAGTTTTAGATACTCATGAAGTTTTAAATGAAAACATGTTTGGGCGGAATGAAAATGTATATTTACCAAACGGACAAGATGTTTTAAAACACATTGAAGATGTACATTTACTAACAGGAATTTGTTTGATTTTAAAGCGTGAGGCAATAAGAAATGAGTTTGTTTCACAATACAGTAATTCAGGAAATTTATCGCCAATGGCAATGTCAATTACTGCTTGTGCAAAGCTACCTGTTTTAATAGTTGGAGAACCATTAATTATATTGGGAGCTGGCGATTCTGCAGGATGGCGCAAATATTGGTCGAGTATTTATTTACAATCAATTCCTAATTTATTATTGCACGCTCAAACTTTTTATGGATGGGAAAAAGCAACAATCAAAGACGCAATCAAAAAACATAAATCCAATATATTTAAAAACATTACTTGGCACTTTTTATTATTTCAATCTTATGATATGAAATGGCAAAAAATGGCAAAAATTTATGGCGTTTTTTACACCGTTTTCTTAGTAATTTTAGCTCCTTTTATGATTGTTAGAAGTTCAAAAATTGGTCAAAAAGTTTTTGGACGCGTAAACTAGTTTTTTAAATATTTAACAATATCAAACAAGTTTTTGGGATTCAATGATTTTATAAAAAGCATCCACGATAATGCAGGTTTGTAAAATGTTAGAGCACTAAAAATTCCTACAAATTGGGTAATAATAAGCGAATAAGCAGCACCTTGAGCTCCATAAATTGGAATCAGTTTTAGGTTTAAAAACAACGCAATTCCCATTGATAAAAACTGAAAAAATATTAAATATCGTTGTTTATTTTCCGCTACCATCCACATTCCCCAAGCTGTACCATAAAAAACAGGAATAAGGTTGAATATAAGAATTTTGAAAATACCTGGAGCCAAATCGTATTTTTCTTTGTATAAAAATGTAATTACAAAATCTCCAAAAAAATACCCACCAATACAAATAATCAATGCTCCCCAAATCATTAATGAATACAATTGAGTTAATCGTTTATATTGTAATTCTTTATTGTCTCTATTGTTAATAATCCCTGGAAGAATAGCAGCACAAACTGCCATAGGTATAAAAAACGATGCTTCACTAATTCTTGCCGCTGCTGAATAATTTCCTAAAATATTTAAGTCCAAAAACCTTTTTATAAGTATTTGATCCATTTTTTGGTAAACCATCATTACAAATCCTGAAACAATGATTGGCCAAGAGTGACCTAAAAGTATTTTGGCTTCTAACCACGAAAACTTCCATTTTTTTATATGTTGACCACTTTTTTTATAAAACCAAAACTGATTAATTAAAGTAAGTGCTGCTTCTAAAATTACCATGGAAGCAAAATATTCTACCGGTTTGTTGAAATAAATCAACAACAATTTTACTATAGATGAAAGAACCAAAGTTATTACTTGATTGATGGCGGTATATTTACCTAATACTTGTGATTGAAAATAAAAATCAACAACGGTAAAAGCCTGTAAAACTACCGATAAACTGACCAAAAAAACAATATAAGTATTTTGTGCATCATCTCTAATTGATGAATAAAAAGTAGCAACTACTACTACAGCAATAGCACCTATTAAACGTAAATAGAAACTTGTTCCAAGAATCTCATTTTTATTTTCATTTCTTGTAATTAATTCTCTTACAATAATGCTATCCATTCCTAACGAAGAAAAAACAGTAAAAATTGCTACCACACTCAGTGCATAACTAATCATTCCAAACTGCTCAGGACCTAAATAACGTGCAACTAGTATTCCTACTAATACTCCAGAAATAATTCTTGATAGTTTTTCAATTAATATCCAAGAAGTATTGACAATGTATTTTTTTGATGCTTTCACTTCTACCATTTATAGTGCTTGTTTTTAAAGGAACAATAATAAGTGTTTGAAACTGTCCTTTGATTTGAATAATTTAAAAATCATTTTAGCCAAATACGTGCCAAAATATTTGTATTCAATTATTTCTTTTATTTTGCAAAAAAATATAAGTTTTTGAACTTAAAAGAATCCATTTTATTCACTTTAAACGAAACCTTTCCAAATAAAACATTTGAGATAAATGTTTCATCGTGTAAACTATTTGTTTCATTTAACAACAAAACTTTTTCATTTTGGTTAGATGATTGGTTCAATAAAAAAGAAATTGTTTTATCGATTATCAATTCAAAAACTGGTGAAAACAAAAGGGTATTTGCTAGGAATTGCGAAGTAAAAAAAGTTAACAAATTACAAGCTGAAGCATTTATAAATCAAAACCACTTGCTTGGTTATAAAACAGCCTATTTTAAATATGCATTGTTTTATCAGCATGAGGTCATTGCCATTGCGACATTTAGCAAAGGTAGAAAAATGAACAGGCTGGATGCCAACAAACGTTCGTTTGAATTAATTAGTTTTTGCTGTAAAAAGAATGTTTCGGTTACTGGTGGTTTAAGCAAATTACTAAAAGCATTTGTTACCGATTTGCAGCCTGGTGATATTATGACTTATATAGACAAAGAATGGAGCGATGGAAATTCGTATTTGAAATTAGGATTTAAACTTCATAGTGAAACCGAACCCCAAACTTTTGTTTTTGACAAAATAAATTTTGAAAAATATTTTTCTGAAAAACTTCCAGAAAATATTTTAATTGAATTGCAAAGCAATAACTCAAACTTAGAAAAAGTAAAAAACTCAGGTAATTTAAAACTGGTTTACACACTATAATAGCTCCCTTTTTATCATTTATTTTACAAAATGGTAAAACATGGGTATAATTGTTTGAACAAAAATATGGCTAAACCAAAAGCCTTAATTACATTCGCAGTTATAATTTAAAATCAAAACACAATCAAGAAAATGACAAATATAGCTGAACTTCAATCTATTTCAAGTCAAATGCGCAGAGACGTATTGCGCATGGTACACGCAGTAAAATCAGGACATCCTGGTGGTTCTATTGGTTGTGCCGATTTTTTTGCAGCACTGTATTTTAAGGTAATGAAACACAATCCCAGTTTTGATATGAATGCAGCTGAAGAAGATGTTTTCTTTTTATCGAACGGACATATTTCACCCATTTTTTATAGTGCTTTGGCACGTTCGGGATATTTTGAAGTGAGTGAATTAAGTACTTTTAGAAAATTAAATAGCCGCTTACAAGGCCATCCGGCTACAGCGGAACATTTGCCCGGAATACGTATGGCTAGCGGTTCGTTAGGACAAGGAATTTCGGTAGCAGCTGGAGCTGCATTGGCAAAAAAACTAAATGGAGACAACCATATAGTTTACGCTTTAATGGGCGATGGAGAAATAGAAGAAGGTCAGAATTGGGAAGCTTTTATGTTTGCAGCGCACCAAAAAATTGATAATTTAATTGTTACCATTGATTTTAACGGACAACAAATAGATGGAAGCACTCAAAAAGTAATGGGAATTGGGGCGGATATTGAAGACAAAATGAAAGCTTTTGGTTGGAAAGTTTTACACATGGACGGACATAATTTTGAAAGTATTTTAAGCACAATGGCCGATGCTAAAATACTTTGTGGACAAGGAAAACCAATTTTTATAATGATGAAAACCGAAATGGGTTACCCAGTAGATTTTATGATGGGAAGTCATAAATGGCATGGAGTTTCGCCTAACGATGCTGAACTTGAAAATGCATTGAGCCAATTGCCTGAAACTTTAGGCGATTACTAAATTTTATATTTTTACGTTAATTACGAAAAAACAATATTGAAACATTCTGATAAAATCAATTTAAACAAAAAATGGCTGCTATTATTAGTGGCTGTTTTTTTATTGAACACTGCTCATAATTTTATTGCTGCGCAACAAGTTTATAGACCTGCAAAAACTCGAATTTTATTTTTATTAGATGCAAGCGGAAGCATGTTTGCCCGAATGGAACGCGATACAAGAATAAACATTGCAAAGCGATTATTATCAAATATTGTTGATAGTTTGCAAGGAGCAAAAAATGTAGAATTAGCTTTGCGAGTTTATGGACATACTTCGCCACCAGCAAAACGTGACTGTAAAGATACACGTTTAGAAGTTCCGTTTAGAGTAAATAATCATGCTGATATAAAAAAACGTATTCAGTCTATTTCGCCAAAAGGAACAACATTAATTGCATACTCATTACAACAAGCTGCGTATGATTTTCCTTTGGAGCCAAACACCCGAAATGTAATTATTTTAATTACTGATGGAATAGAAGAATGTCAGGGCGATCCTTGTGCTATTTCGGAAGCATTGCAAAGCAAAGGAGTGGTTTTAAAACCTTTTATTATAGGGCTTGGAAGCACAGTTGATTTTCAAAAAGCGTTTGAATGTGTAGGACGTTATTACGATGCAAATACCGAAGAACAATTTACAAATGTGTTAAACATGGTGGTATCGCAAGCATTGAATAATACTACTGCTCAGGTAAATTTGTTAGATATTTATAGCCGACCAACTGAAAGCAATGTAAACATGACTTTTTATGAAACTGAGCACGATCAAATGGTTTATAATTATATGCATACCATAAATGAGAAAGGAAATCCAGATACCATTTTATTAGACCCTTTGTATAAATATAAAATGGTGGTGCATACCATTCCTCCAATTATAAAAAACAACATTGCTGTAACAGCAGGCAAACACACCGTTATAGGAGTAGATGCAGCCCAAGGCGAATTATTGGTAAAAATAGAAGGTGTAACTAATTACGATAACTTAAAATTCATTGTAAGACCTAGTAATCAAAACAAAACATTACATGTTCAAAATGCCAATATCAAAGAAAAGTATTTGGTAGGAAGATATGATTTAGAAATTTTGACGCTTCCTCGAAGGGAGGTTAAAGGTGCATCTATTGAACAAAACATGGTAACAACCATCCAAATTCCACAGCCTGGAAAATTAAATATTACCTACCCAATTCAAAACTTTTATGCGGACATTTATGAAATTATAAGAGGTGAATTAATCTGGGTTCATAAATTACCAGTTGATATTCAAAGACACAATATTATTATTCAACCTGGCGATTATAAGTTAATTTATAGAGGCAAAGGTGCTACACGTAGCAATAATACTTTCATTAGAGAATTTAAAATTAGTTCGGGACAAGCCACTAACATTACTTTAAACTAGTATTTTATTTAACAATAAAATATTACTTAAAAATATTTGTTTGTGTAGTTATTTTTATATTTTTGAATGTTAAATAAACAAACTAAAAATATGAAAAAAACAATTTACTCAATGATTGCAGCTATAGCAATTTCATTCACATTTACCTCATGTAGTAAAGACGAAACTACAACTCCTGTAGTTACTGGACCAACAGTAACACTAACTGACAGTACAGGAACCGGAATAGTTGACACCACTAATTTTTTCACTTCTACTTGGATGATTCTTAAAGTAACTCCTTCAGCAGGAAGCACTATAGCAAGTATGAAAGTTGATATAAAAATTGATGGGGTGGTAGTTGCACCTGGTAGTTTTGAAACAGTAGATGCAGACCAAAAAGCTGGCTTTTCAGAATCAGCACCTGTTGATTTTATCGTAAGTCAATTAATGGTTCCTTTTGGTAAAAAAATGACGTTGGTTTTTACAGCAAAAGACAATGCTGGTTTAACCAAATCTGCTGAAATAACTTATAATATAACAGCTGACAACAAAATAATGTCATCGAACGAAATAGAATTAGGCGCACAAAATAATACTACTATTCCTTATAAGTTTTTAGGATTAGCAAATAATTTTACAACTTATACAGCTGGATTAACTGGAACAGCTAAATTAAACTCAGGTGCTATCGATTTTATATATTATTATGGAAATACTGATAAAAATGCAATTGAAGCTCCAAGTAATACCAATGGTGCTAACGATATTTGGAAAACTGAAATAAATATGTGGCCAAAACAAAACAAAACAAAGTTTAAAACATCAACTTTAACTGCTGCTGAATTTGATAACATAAAAAACAGTACCAAAATTGATGATTCATTTGTTGGAATTGATTTTACAGCTGGCACAACCGATAAAATAACTCAGTTAAATGTTGGTTCAGTTTATGCTTTTCAAACTGCAATGGGAGTTAAAGGTTTGGCTAAATTTACAGCTATTTCTGCCGATGCTTCAGGTTCTACAAAAGTTGTTTTGATTTGCCAAAACTAATTTTTAAACTATTTTTATATAAAAAAGGCTGTCTCAAAAGGGAGGGCACTGAAAAAGTCCTTTAAGGAATAAATGTTAATAAAAAGGAGCAAAAA
>JBMOGB010000016.1:0-29333 GCA_049318585.1 Bacteroidia bacterium
CATTTGGCATTATTGCCAGTATGTGTTTGCATACTTTTTTGGAAGGAATTCCTTTAGGTGCTTTTATTCAAAGTAATTCCAGCATTAGTTATTCTATTTTAGTTGGAATTGCTTTACACGAGTTTCCTGCAGCATTTGCTTTGGCCATTATTTTAAAAGGATTGAAACTAAGCAACCGTGTTATTTTAAGTTTAATGATTGTGTATTGTTTGGCTTCGCCAATTGGAGCAATACTGAGTTATAGTTTAAATTATTCAGTACCTGAATTGGTGTTTAATCAATTTATGGCTTTTGTAATTGGAACTTTTTTACATATTTCTACCACCATTTTATTTGAATCAACTGAACACCATCGTTTTTCAACTTTGAAGAGTTATGCGGTTTTAATTGGTGTTTTTTTGGCGTTAATTGTAGTTTTTACACAGTAAAAAATGTGAATAATGTTATTATTTCTTATAAATAAATGTGCTTTATTTGTAAGAAATAAATAATTATAAAATGAGCACTATCTTCGAAATAATATTTGCGTTTCTTGTCTTTTTTATGACATTCAATGTTTTCTATTTGTTGTTTTTTTCACTTTGCTCGTTGTATAATAAAAAGCAAAATACCACTGAAAATCCTTATCAAAATAAATTTGCAGTATTGATTGTTGCTTTTAAAAACGATCAAGTAATTTTAGAAAGTGCAGTTGAAAATTTAAATCAAACTTATCCAAAAGATAGACATGATATCATTATAGTTGGTGACCATTTACAACCAGAAACAGTGGTTGAATTAGAGAAATTACCTTTAAAAGTTATTGCCTTTGATTTACCTTATTCAACAAAAGGAAATAGCATTAGAAAAACGGAAGATTTAATCATAAATGGTGATTATGATTTTATAGTTTTATTGGATATTGACAATGTAATGGAAACTGATTATTTACGAAAATTAAATAATCAAATAAATAGCGAAGTTCAAGTAATTCAAACCCATAGAACGGCTAAAAATTTAGATACTCATATTGCAGTTTTAGATGCATTTAGTGAAGAAATAAATAATTCAATTATTAGAAAAGGTCATGTAAACATTGGTTTGCAAACTGCTTTAATTGGTTCTGGAATTGCGTTCCGAAAAGATTTCTTTGTAGATGAAGTTTTAAAAATTAGAGCTGTTGGTGGTTTTGATAAAGAGTTAGAATTGGTAATGGCTTTGAAAAAAACCAAAACTATGTACACTCCAAATATTGATGTTTATGATGAAAAAACACGTTATATCGATGATTTATCAAAACAAAGAACTCGTTGGTTTTCTGCACAATTCTTTTACCTACGTAAAAATTTATTGAAGTCGTTAATTAGTTTATTTACCAATAGTAATATTAACTATTTCAATAAAACACTTCAGTTAATTTTGATGCCTAAAGTTTTGATTTTAGGATTTGCTTTTCTATTACCAGTTTTATCATTCTTTTTTTACAAAGAATATTTATTGATAACTATAATAAACTTTATAGCGGTGGTTTTGGCAGCATCTTTAGGTTTGCCACGCAAATATTATAAAGCAGAATACTTTTCAGCAATCAAAAAATTACCGATTGTTTTTGTTACTTTGTTAAAGAGTTTAACAAAACTAAAAGGAGCAAACAGAACATTCATTGCTACTCCTCACCACGTTGATAAAAAGAAACAGTAATTTTATTGTTGGCTAGCCAACAAATACATGACCGCCATTCTTATTGCAACACCGTTTTCTACTTGATCTAATATAATAGAATGTTTGCTATCGGCTACATCGCTGGTAATTTCTACACCTCTGTTTATTGGTCCAGGATGCATTACTACAATTTCTTTATCTAACGAATCTAAACGTTTTTTATCTAAACCATAAAGCATGCTATATTCTCGTAACGATGGGAAATATTTTATATCTTGACGTTCCAATTGAATGCGTAACATATTTGCCACATCGCACCAATTAAGTGCTTTCATTAAGTCAGTTTCTACTTTTACTCCTAAACTTTCTACATGTTTAGGAATTAAAGTTGTTGGTCCACAAACCATCACTTCAGCACCTAGTTTTTTTAAACAAATAATGTTTGAAATAGCTACACGTGAATGTAAAATATCGCCAACTATAACCACTTTTTTTCCTCTTACAGTTCCAAATTTTTCTCTGATAGAAAATGCATCGAGCAGCGCTTGAGTTGGATGTTCGTGTGTTCCATCGCCAGCATTTATAATGTTAGCTTTTATATGTTGAGATAAGAAAATAGCCGCACCTGGCGCAGGATGACGCATTACAACCATATCTACTTTCATGGCTAAAATATTGTTTACGGTATCAATTAATGTTTCGCCTTTTGAAACCGATGAAGATGATGCTGCAAAATTTACTGTATCGGCACTCAAACGTTTTTGAGCTAATTCAAATGAAATTCTAGTTCTTGTTGAGTTTTCGAAAAAAATATTTGCAATGGTAACATCGCGCAGTGAAGGAACTTTTTTAATGGGTCTGTTGATAACCGTTTTAAATCCATCGGCTGTTTCAAATATAAGTTCTATGTCGTCTTGGTTTATGTCTTTTATGCCAAGTAAATGCTTTTGTGTAAATTGTTTCATTTAATTAATTACTTACTATTGATGCAACATCTGCTTTACTGTTTTCTTTCCACTCTACTTTCACTTTGTCGTTTGCTCGGGTGTCAACAGTAATTCCAGTATAATCGGGTTGAATGGGTAAATGCCTACTGAAACGTCTGTCAATTAAAACCATGAGTTCTACTTTTTCTGGACGGCCAAAATCAACCAAAGCATCTAAAGCAGAACGAATACTGCGACCAGTATAAAGCACATCATCGATCAATACCACTTTTTTGCTTTCAACTGTAAAGTTTATCTTCATGGCATTAGGAACTATTTGTTCTTTTCCACGTCTAAAATCATCTCTATAAAACGAAATATCTAATTCACCATAAAGTAGTTTGTTGTTTTCTGTAATTTCAACTAAACGTTTTAAAATTCGCCTTGCAAATAATGTTCCTCTAGGTTGAAGCCCAATAATGGCAGTGTTTTCAAACGAGCCATGTTTTTCAATTAGCTCATAACAAAGTCTATCAATTACAATACTAAATTGTTTTTTTTCAAGTATAATTTTACTGTTCATTGGCTTTTTCCAATTTCACTTATTTATATTTTTGTATCAAATTATTTAATTGATGATTTGATATATATTTGATTGCGAATTTGCATAATTATTTTTACAAAAACTCAAAGTAACTACTCGGCCTTTTTAAGCCACAGATTCACAGATTAGTAGAAAAGACTTTTAAATTTGAAAAGCAATAATTTCACTTATTTACAATTTTTTATTACGACAAGCAGAAATGAAAATTTTGATAAATCTGTGAATCTGTGGCATAAATAATTTTGTATTAAGCTAATCAAGGCTAAGTAGTTACAACTCAAATTTATTCAATATTGATTGTGCATTTTGTTTATCTAAATGTAATTGATTTTTCAAAGATTCAATTCCATCAAATTTCACTTCATTGCGAAGCTTATTTACAAATTCTATTTTCAAACTTTCTGTATAAATTTCTTTATCAAAATCAAAAATGTTTACTTCAATACTTCGTCCTTTATCTTTTATAGTTGGGTTATTTCCAATGTTTAACATGCCACCAAATTTGGCATTGTTATAACAAACCCAAACTGCATAAACGCCATCTTGCGGAATTAATTTATACGAATTTTCTATTTCAATATTTGCTGTTGGATAACCAATTGTTCGTCCTAATTGTTTGCCTTTAATAACTATTCCTTCCAAACTATAACTGTTTCCCAAATATTTTTGAGCAGTTTGAATATCGTTATTTAACAATGCTTGCCTTATTTTTGTGGAACTAACAGCAATGTCATCAATGTCTTGTTCAGGAATTTCTTCCACTTCAAATCCGTACAATGAAGACGATGTTTTTAAATGTTCAAACGAGCCTTCACGGTTTTTTCCAAAACGGTGGTCGTAACCTATTACAAGGGTATTTGTTTTTAATTTTTTTACTAAAATATTTCTAATAAATTGATCAGAACTTTGGCGTGAAAATTCTTTGGTAAATGGTAAAATAATCAAATGGTCAATTCCGGCTTTTTCTAGTAAATTTATTTTTTCATTTAGCGTACTTAATAATTGCAATCCATGGTCGAGCGGAAAAAGAACAATTCTTGGATGTGGCTCAAAAGTAATAATAACTGTTTCACCATTTTTTATGGAAGCAATTTGCTTTAAACGTTCAATTATTTTTTTATGTGCTAAATGAACGCCATCAAAAGTGCCTTGACTAACAATGGCATTTTTTATTTCTGGAATTTCATCAATATTGTAATGTACTTTCATGTTTAGGGTAAATGTTTTGAAAAGTTTATAATTTATCCTAATAAAATCTTTTAAAACCTATCAATTCTCTTGCTGTAGCAATTGTTTTGCTCGCACTTTCTCTGGCTTTTTCTGCACCCATTTTTGCTATTTTTCCAAGCATTTCATCATTGCCACTTATTTCGTCTATTCTTTGTTTGATTGGTAAAATAAACGTAGCCATGTCTTCGGCCAATTGTTTTTTCATATCACCATAACGAATGCTACAATCGGCAAAAGTAGTTTTATAATGGTTGTTTATTTCGTTACTTGAAACCAAATTCATTAAATCGAATAAATTTTGAACAGCTTGGCTAGGAGTGGAGTTAGGCTCAATAGGAGATACATCGCTTACTGCTTTCATTATTTTTTTTCTAACAGTAACATCATCATCATTCAAATTTATCACGGTGTTATCACCATCACTTTTACTCATTTTTCCGCCACCTTGAAGGCCCGGAACTTTTACCAATTGATTGCCATAATTAAAAGCTTGTGGTTCTGGAAAAAGTTCATTGTTGTAAATCCTATTGAACCTATTTCCAAATGTTCTTGCCATTTCTAAATGTTGCTCTTGGTCTTTGCCAACTGGCACTTTCAATGCTTTATGAATTAAAATATCGGCAGCCATCAATACTGGATAAGTTAATAAACCAGCATTGATATTATCGGGATGAGATTTTGCTTTTTCTTTAAATGAAGTTACACGTTCCAATTCGCCTTTATATGCGTGCATATTTAACAATAAATATAATTCTGCTATTTCGGGCAAATCGCTTTGGATATAAATAGTACAAGCTTCTGGGTCTATTCCACAAGCAATATATTCAGCTAAAACTTGCTTAACATTTTGGTGTAAATCTTTTGGATTTGGATGAGTTGTTAACGAGTGAAAATCGGCAATAAAAAAGTAGCAATTAAACTCATGTTGCATTTTTATAAAATTTTTTACAGCACCCATGTAATTACCTAAATGTAAATTTCCTGTTGGTCTTATTCCACTTACTACTATTTCCTTCATCATTTTTTGTTTAAAATAAAGGCTGCAAAATAACTTTAAAATACACAAACTACAATTGAATAAAGTAAAGAAGCTATCTAAATTCACTTAATAATTTTTCTATGTTCTATTTTTCATCACTTTGCGTTGCATTTTTTATTGATAGAAGCGCTACTAGCAACTTCCAAATTCGCCTTGATTGATAAAAAATATAATCATTACAATTCTTAATAATCAAATTTAGAAAGCTTCTAAGCCATTGTTTTTTAAAAACTTATTATATATTTGGTAACATTATAAAACCAAATGAAGAGACTAATTACAATTTTTTTGCTTTCAATAAGCACCATTTCTTACGCTCAGAACACTCAAAATGATGTAGTTCAGCTCCTGAATAAAAACGGATTTCCAACTTTACATGCAGCTGATATAATAATCAATAGTTCATCAATTGATAAAAGAACTGGAATATCACATATTTATTTTAAACAAGTGGTAAATGGCAGTGAGGTTTTTAACAGCCAAAGCAGTGTAAATATTGATAAAAACGGAAATATTATTTCTAAAAATATTGATTTTAAAAACAATATTTCTGTGTCAAATAGCATAAAATTAAGTGCTTCTACTGCTTTGAATATTGCTTTAGCAGAAGCTAAGATTGTAAAAAACGTGTTAAATAAATCGGAATTATCAAGTAATTCAAGTTTTAAAATTTTCGATAAAAATGTTTCAAGTGAATCAATAAATGGAAAGCCTGTTTATTTTGAAAAAAACAATCAATTATTTGCTGCTTGGCAAATTGAAGTGCTAAACGATGAAACTCACGATTGGTTGAATATAATTATTGATGCGCAAGATGGTTCTATCATTGAAAAAAATAATTATACCACACATTGCAAGGTTGAAAACATGGCAGCTTCAAACAACAATAAACCATATTATTTTGAATTTGATTACAACAATAGTTTAGGTAAAACTAGTCCAACTGGATCATATAACGTATTTCCAATTCCAATGGAAAGCCCAGCAAGAGGAAACAGACAATTACGTTCAAATGCCAATGATTTAAATGCTTCGCCTTATGGCTGGCACGATACAAATGCAGTAGATGGACCCGAATTTACAATTACTCGTGGAAACAATGTTTGGGCAAAAGAAGATACTTTAGGTTCAAATGGAACAACTGGATTTTCGCCTGATGGAGGAACCGATTTGATGTTTGATTTTCCTTATGGTTTAGATGCTGGTCCTCGTGCAAATTTAAGTGCTGCCATTACCAATTTATTCTTCTGGAATAATACCATTCACGATGTTTTTAATAATTATGGATTTGATGAAGAAAGTGGAAATTTTCAACAAAAAAATTACTCAGGTTTAGGTTTAGGAAATGATTATGTAAATGCAGATGCTCAAGATGGAAGTGGTACCGATAATGCAAACTTTGCAACTCCTGTAGATGGAATGAATTCAAGAATGCAAATGTATTTGTGGGGAGTTCCAACAGCAACTGCTGCAAATATTTTACAAGTAAATGAACCTTCTCCAATTGCTAAAAAATATAGCGGAATTTTAGCCACATTTAGTCCTAAATTAAGTTCAACTCCAATAACTGCAAATATGGTTTTGGTAAATGATGGAACATCAAATCCAACTTTAGGTTGTTCTGCTTTAGTAAATAGCGATTCAATAGCTGGAAAAATAGCATTAATTACTAGAGGAACTTGCCCTTATAATACTAAAATATTAAATGCTCAAAATGCTGGTGCAATTGCTGTAGTTATAATTAATAGTTCTTCTACAGGTGTGATTGCAATGACAGGAAGCGCTGCTGGATTAACTATTCCTTCGTTAATGATTTCGAAAGCCGATGGTGATAAATTTAAAGCCAATTTAGATTCCATCAGTTTGAATGTAAGTTTGTTTGATTCAAGTGTAGCTTCTACAAAAAGAATTTATGACAGTGATTTAGATAATGGCGTTATTGCTCACGAATATGGACATGGAATTTCTACCCGTTTAACAGGTGGTGCAGGAAATTCATCGTGCTTAACAAATCAAGAACAAGCTGGTGAAGGTTGGAGCGATTTTTTTGCTTTGGTTTTAACTTCTAAACCATACGAAACTAGCTTAACCGGTCGTGGAATGGGTACTCATTTAGTTGGTCAAGATACTACTGGACTTGGAATTCGTCCTTATAGATATTCACGTAGTATGATTACAAATCCTGTAACTTATGAAAGCATAAAAACATTAACTGTTCCTCATGGTGTTGGGTTTGTTTGGTGCAGTGCTTTGTACGATATTTATTTAGACATGATTGACAAATATGGCTTTGATGAAAATATGTACAATGGAACTGGTGGAAATAATAAGGCATTGCATATTGTAGTAGAAGGATTGAAATTACAACCTTGTAATCCTGGTTTTATGGATGCCCGAAATGCAGTAATTTTAGCTGATTCAATTTTATATGGTGGTGCAAATAAATTATTGCTTTGGAAAGCATTTGCTAAACGTGGAATGGGTGCAGATGCAACTCAAGGCTTAGCAACATCACGCTCAGATGGTAAAAATGGCTTTCGTTTACCTGCAGAATTTACCATTTCAACTAATGAAATATTTAATCAACAAGTTATTGATATTTACCCAAATCCAAGCAATGGAAAATTTGTAATAAATGCAAGTTATAACTTACAAAATGTGGAATATAAATTGATAGATATTAGCGGAAAAGAATTACCCGTTTCAACTAAAATTATCAAAGAAAATGAAGTAGAATTTGACGCAATAAATTTAAATGCCGGTATCTATTTCTTGAATATAAAATCGGAAAATGGAAGCATTACTAAGAAAATTGTAATTGAATAATTTTAAAATAAAATCTAAAGAATATTCCAACCAATCGGAACGAAATTCGAAATAAAAAAAGTCCGTTTGCATTGCAAACGGACTTTTAATTCAATATTCAATTTCGATGCATCGTTACAATACCCAAAACTAACATTCAAAATTCATCATTCAAAATCCAACATTCAACATTTCTTAGCTTCTCATGTTGTCAAACTGAAGCGGCACATCAAAATCATGTCCTCTAACAGCAGCCATTGTATTTTGTAAATCATCAATTTGTTTTGCAGTAACTCTTACTTGATCGTCCATTATACTGGCTTGAACTTTTAGTTTTGTATCCTTAATAAACGAAACTACTTTTTTAGCAGTTTCTTTGTCTAAGCCTTCTTTTATTGGTAAATCTTGTAAAACTAACTTACCACTTGAGCGAAATTCTTTGCTTAAATCCAAACTTCTAACATCTAATTGTTGTTTACTAAATTTGCTTAAAATGATATCAATAACACTAGTTAAAGCCATGTCTTGATTAGCCGAAATTTTTACAATTTTACCTTTTTTATCCAATTCAATGGAACATTCGGCATCTTTTAAGTCATACCTATTTACCAATTCTTTTTCTGCAGTGTTAATTGCATTATCTATTTTTTGTAAATCTATTTTTGAAACAATATCGAAGCTTGCCATAATTTTATAATTTTTGTCTTTTTATGAAAATTTTATGTTTAAAATATTTTATTTGGTGTTGCAAGATGGTATTTTTGAGAAAATAAATAAACACAAATATGAAAAAATTATTTTATTCATTGTTTACAAGCATTCTTATATTCAGTTCTTGTGGTAAAGAAAACCAAATAGTTAATGAACCAGATCCATTTAATCAGTTAGATACAATCACAGTTTTTAAAGGCATTTTATTGCCAACGGCAGGAAAAATTACCATGAATTTTGAAAATTATTTTAAAACTTCTCCCATTGTTTATGCCAATCAAAATTATATAACCAATGCCAACGATACCATTAGTTTTTCTGATTTATCCTACAGAATTTCGAACGTTCAACTTTACGACCAACTGAAATTGAAATGGGTGGATATTGGAACTTATAAATTAAACTCGGGTGGCGATGCTTTTAAATATAGTTTTACTATAAATAATGTGCCAGCAGGTTTGTACAATAATATTAGGTTCAATATTGGAGTTGATAGTTTAAGAAACCACAGTGGTGAACAAACTGGCGATTTGGACCCGGCTTTAGGCATGTATTGGAGTTGGACAAATGGCTATATTCATTTTAGAATAGAAGGACGATTGCAGCCAAGTTTAACTACTTTTAGTATTCATATTGGTGGAAGTGAAAATGTAGTAAATAAATCAATTGATTTAACAAATTATGCTGTTAAAAATGCTACAAATGGTTTAGCAATTGGAATAAAATTCGATATCAATCAATTTTTTAGTAGTCCTAATTTGTATGATTTAAAAGTAGATCCTAAAGATATTCATGATCAATTTGTGCCAGCAATAAAGCTAAAATTATTGCCCAATATGTTAAACATGGTTTCATTGATTGATGTGAAAGCAAATTAAAATAATTACTATGAAAAACAAAAATTTCAAAGTCTCAATATCAAGCTTTTTTATACTTTTATTTTTTTCTTCTTGTGTAAAAGATGCTAAAATTGAAACAAATATTTCCAATAATGAATGGGACAAAACTCCTTATATTATTCAGTATCCCACATTTTTAAACAATCTAAGTAATCAAGTAATTTCACCAAATGATAATCCATTAACAAAAGCTGGAGTTGAACTAGGCCGAAGGTTGTTTTATGAGCCAATGCTTTCTGCAAATAATACTCAATCGTGTGCCACTTGCCATATACAAGCATTTTCATTTTCCGATACTGCTCAATTTAGTGTTGGAATTTATGGAGATAAAGGTACACGAAATGCACCTCCAATATTTAACTTGGCATATCAAGAAAGTAAACCAGCCGATACCATTCATCGCTTCTTTTGGGATGGTTCCTCTATTAATTTAGAACGCCAATCAATAGTTCCAATTCAAAGTAAAATAGAAATGGCCGCTGAACTAAAATTGGTAGTAAATAAATTACAATCACATCCTAATTATCCTGGTTTATTTAAAAATGCTTTTGGAACTGATTCTATACATACCTACTTAATTCAAAAAGCATTGGCACAGTTTGAAAGAAGTGTAATTTCGTTCAATTCAAAGTTTGATGATTTTTTAAGTTCTCGTAATTTCAATATATTTACTGACTCAGAAAAGAGAGGTTATGTTTTATTTTATTCCGAAAACAAACCAAATGAATTAATTAAAGGTGGCGACTGTTTTCATTGCCACGGGCAAGAAAAAACTTTTTTTGGCACTGATTTTCAGTTCCATAATAATGGTTTACAAAAACAACCAACCGATTCAGGTTTGTTTCGTATAACTAATAATTACAACGATATTGGTAAATTTAAAACACCAAGTTTGCGTAATTTAGCTTTTACTGCTCCTTACATGCACGATGGTAGTAAAAAAACTTTAAAGGAAGTGATTGACTTTTATGATTCTGGGACTACTTTATCACCTTGGGTTGACCCTAACATAAGTAAGCATTTTCCTTTAGGATTACAATTAACAGAGGAACAAAAACAAGATTTAATTTCGTTTATTTTAACAATGACTGACAGTAGTTTTGTAAAAAAAACAGTATTTAGTAATCCAAATTGAATAAAAGTTTTGAAATTTGATGTAAAAATATAAATTTGAAAATCGAAAAATAACAATAAAATCAAAAACAAATAATCATAAAAATGAAATCAATTTTACAACTTAAAAAACTTTTACTGTTTCTAGCCATAACTATGATAACAAGTATAAGTGCTAATGCTCAGTATTGTTCGTCTGCAGCTACTACAACAGCAGATGAGGAAATTTACAGTGTAACAATGAACGGCATAACTAATGCTTATAATTGTTCTACAGTTGCTCCTGGGCCAGGATCTTCATTAAGCCAATATTCAAATTTTACAACTTTAGGAAACATGTGGTCGTTTGCTCCTGGAGCTACTGTAAATTTTAATGTTCAAGAAGACGAATGTGATGGAGCTACTTATTATTCATTTGGTACTGCTATTTGGATAGATTATAACCATAACAATTCATTTGCCGATGCAGGTGAAAAAGTTTTTGTTGAATCTTCTATATTAGTTGGCCCAAGAAATGTTATCAATTCATTTGTAATTCCTTTAACTGCTTTGACTGGCCAAACAAGAATGAGAGTTATTGTAGCTGAAGGATATTCTGGAACTGGACTTACAGAATGTTTAAGTTATGGTTATGGTGAAACAGAAGATTATCATATTTTTATTGGTTCTCCTGGACCACCTCAACCACCAATTGCAAATTTTTACACACAAGATACTGTATGGATAAACAGTCCTTATACTTTAATAAACACTTCTAGTTTCCAAAGTCGTGTGTTCTGGGATTTACCGGGCGAAAATCCTTTACAAACAGGTTACTACCGTCAAGCTGGTTTTATTGATACTGCAAAATATTATAATAACTTAACATATACTTTTACTTCTCCAGGTTTAAAATTAGTGAAATTATTAGCTGTAAATGATGCTAAAAGAGATTCATTACGCGATTCAATTTATAAATACATTTATGTAGATACCCCAACTCAGGCTCCTCGTGCCGAATTTATTACCTTTAAACGAATTATGGGTATTACCGAAGAAGCTCCTTTTATTGATTTATCAACCAATGGACCAACTCAGTGGGATTGGACAATTGATCCGCCTTGTATTAGTTGTATAACAGATCCTGCAAATGGAATTGCTAATTATTTTATAACAGGTTCTGGACAAGTAGGCCAAAACGTAGCAAGTCCTCGATTAGCAGCTTTTGACCCAGGTCAATTTAAAGTTTGTTTACGAGTTTGGAATTTAAGAGGAACCGATTCTATTTGTAAGAATCAATACATAAAAGTAGTTGAAGGAAATTATATGTGTTCAGGTTCGGGTGGATTTGTTAGTACCAAAGAAGAAGGTTTTTTATATGGAATTAGTGGTCCTTATCAAACTTATGCGCGTAGTAGCTGGCCAAGTAATTGCCCAGGATTTACCGTTGCACCATGTGCCGATTCAATTACTTTATATGTAGAAAGAATAAAAATGTGGCCTACTGATAGTATTGTAATATATAATGGTCCTAGTACTACATCTCCAAGAATTACAGCCATTGGTGCAAGTTCATCAGGCCAAATTCCTTTAACAACTGCACAATCAATAATAAAAGCAGGAAGTTCAGTTACATTTAAATACAAACCAGGAACAGGCGCTTTACCATCTAATTACGATTCGGCTTCATTTATTATAAGATGGTTTGCTAAACCAGCCAGTTATCTTAGACCTGCATCAAGAATAGATGTACCCGATACAATATATTCTAACCAATTAGTAACTTATAATAATAAATCGACTGGAACATTAATGAAATACAGTTGGGATACTGATGGAAATGGAGTTTATGATTCAACAACTGCTAGTCCAAAACGTACTTTCTTAATTACTGTTCCAACTTTAAAAAATATTTGTATAGTTACTTATAATTGTGTTGGTACTGATACATCATGCAAGCAAGTAGCATTTTTACCTGTAAATCGTCCGCCAATTGCTCGTTTTACAGCTGATAAATTTGTTGGATTTAATACAGATACATTTAATATGATAGATCAAACTGCAAACGGTGTTTCAGGTTGGAGATGGACATTTTTACCAGCTACAGTTCAGTATTTAAATGGAACATCAATAACAAGTCAAAATCCACAAGTTCGTTTAACAAGCCCAGTAAATTATACTGTTCGTTTAACAACAACCAATGCTTTTGGAGTTGATTCAATTACAAAAGTGGCATTTATAAATGTAAGTGCATACCAAACACCAGGAACAGGAACCAATTTCTCAACCCTTGCAGATGCAACCATGGGATTAAGAAGAGTAAGAATTGCCGGTATTGACAGTTTTTTTGCTAATGCAACAGCACCATCGTATCAATATATAAATACTACAACACAAATAGCAACAATGTATCGTGGAGGAAAATATGCAATAGTATTAGATAGACCAAAAGATGGTTCACCATTAGATTATAAGGTTTGGATTGATAAAAACTTCAATGCAAATTTTGAAACAAGTGAATTAATTTTAAACAAATTGAACAATGGTGATGCACAATTAACCGATACTGTTATTGTTTCTCCAACGCAAGCCTATGGAAATACAAGAATGAGAGTTGGATTAGATTTAGCAAATTCTACTCAATTTAACTCTGTTTACTCTGTAATTGGTATGTTTAAAGACTTCAACATTTCTATAAATAGAGATGAAGCAAAACCATCTATTCAATTAAATGGTCCTACAATTATTAGAACAGAAATCAACAAATTATTTGCAGATCCTGGTGTTACAGCATTAGACAATGTTGAAGGTAATATAAGTTCAAGAGTTCAAAAAATATCTACTGTTGATACAACTAATATTGGCGTATATAATGTTAAATATTTTGTAACAGATTATTCTGGTAATACATCAGATACAATATACAGAACAGTAATAGTAGAATTAAATAGCACAGGTCCTTCAATTACTTTAATTGGTGGAAATGTTTACAGAACAAATGTAAAAGAAACATATATTGATCCTTGGGTAATAGCATTAGACAATAATGGTAATAATATTACAACCAATGTAATAAGAACTACAAATGTGAATTCAAATTTAATTGGTACATATTCAGCTAGATATTCTATTACTGATGCTTTTAATTTCACAAAATTTGTTGATAGAACTATTATTGTACAAGATACAACTAGACCAGTTTTATTGCCTAAATCAAGTCCGTATTTACATCAGGTAAACACTTCATTTGATGCAACTCAAGTAATAACTTGGAGCGATAATTATAATACAAAAGCACAAATGAATCCTACTTATTCTACTTCTGTAAATTCAAATAATATTGGGACTTACTTTGTAGTTTATAATTTAAAAGATGAATCAAATAACAGCGCTAATCAACTTACACTTCAAGTAAAAGTTACTGATTTAATTAAACCAACTATTCAAGTAGCTAATAACCCATTATTTGTTGAAGTAAACGAAACATTCAATGAAAATGATATAACAGTAAGTGATAATTATTGGCCAAATTCAGCGCTTTATAGAAATCAAACAGGAAATGTAAGAATTGATTCATTAGGAACATATTTTATTACATATTATGTAACAGATGGTTCAGGAAATATAAATTCAATTGTTAGAACAGTAATAGTTAGAGATTCAAAGGCACCAGTAATTACTTTAGTAGGAAGTCAAACAATTAATTTACCACGTTGGTCAACATATGTAGATCCAGGTGTACAAATATTTGACAACTATAATTCTGATGCACAAATTCGTAAAAACTTAACTATAACAAGTAACTTACCACTGAATTCAAATAGTGAGTTTTTTGGAGATGTAGAAGGATTATTTACAGTACAATATAAAGTAAGAGATATTTCAAATAATATTTCAGAAATTGTAATTAGAACAGTAAATGTAATAGCAAATACAACTTCAATTGAAGATGCAATCAATGCAAATAATATATTGGCTATTTATCCAAATCCTAATAACGGAATGGTAAAACTGAAAATGTATGAAAACACTTTAAGTGATGTTACAGTTAAAATTTATAATGCAATTGGTGGTTTAGCGAAAACTATTTCTATCAAAAACAATGATTTAACTGAAAAACAAATTGATTTATCAGCATTTGCAAGTGGTGTTTACCTTATTCAAATTGAAGCTAATCAGAGAGTATTTACTCATAAAATAAGTGTAGTTAAATAATCTAAAATTTTATTTTAAAAAAAAGATGTTTTCTTCATTGAAAACATCTTTTTTTTTTTACTTTTGAAATAATGAAAGCAGTAATTGATTTAGGTACAAATACATTTAATTTGCTAATAGCTGATACAAAAAATAATCAGTTAAATGTTGCTGTTAATTTAGAGTTTCCGGTTAAAATTGGAAAGGGTGGGTTAGTAAATAATATTATTACAGAACCTGCTATGAAGCGAGCAATGACAGCACTTTCACAGTTTAAAAGTTATATTGTAAGATTTGAAATAATTGAAATAAAAGCTTTAGCTACATCTGCAATACGAAATGCAAAAAATGGTAAAGAATTAATAAGAAGAGTAAAACAATTATTCAATATAGATATATCAATTATAAATGGAAATGAAGAAGCCTCATTCATTTATTTAGGAGCATATAATTCATTTAAGCTTCCTAACGATGAAGTTTTGGTGATGGATATTGGTGGTGGAAGTGTAGAGTTTATAATTGGACGAGATAATAAAATAATTTGGAAACAAAGTTTTGACATTGGTGCGTCAAGACTTTTTGAAATGTTTAATCCTCAAAGCCCTTTGCTTGAATCCGATATTTTAAAAATAAAAGAATTCATTTCAAATGAAATTATACCACTTAAAAAAGCACTTTTAACTTTTCCGTTACGTACTTTAATTGGAACTGCTGGTACTTTTGAAACTTTGGTAGATATAGTAATTAAGGATTTAAAAGTTATACCAATAGCTTTAAGCAAAAGTGCTTTTGAAATTTCAATGCATGAATTTGAAGCATTTAATGAAATGATGATAACTTCAACTTTAGAACAACGATTAAAATTGAAAGGCATGCTTGATTTTAGAGCAGAATATATTCCAATTGCAGCAATTTTAATTGATACAATTATAGAAATGGCCGAAATTAAAAAGTTGGTTTGTTCAAATTACTCAATGAAAGAAGGTGCGATTTATAGTATGTAATTTTTACTTAAAACTTTTTCAAAGCATCGTAAATTTTATTTATAGGTAATCCCATTACATTATAAAAACAGCCATTTATTTTTTCTACAGCTGTATATCCAAACCAATCTTGAATGCCATAACTTCCAGCTTTGTCAAAGGGTTTGTATTGATGAATATAATGCCAAATTTCTTCATCAGTTAATTTTTTTATTGTTACTTCTGTAACATCATAAAATGAAATAGTTTTGTTGTTAGACCTTAAGCAAACACCTGTAAATACTTCGTGTGTTGTACCACAAATTTTCGACAACATTTCAAATGCCTCTTGTTCATTTTCTGGCTTGTTTAATACATGATTATTTACCCAAACTATGGTATCTGCTGTTAACAATACTTCGTTATCATTTAATTTATTCGGAAAAAATTCTGCTTTTTTTAAAGCTAAAAATAAAGGTATTTCTTGTTTTATAAATGAGCTGTCAAATGATTCATCTACATCGTATATGACTATTTCAAAAGGTAATTCTAAGCCTTTTATTAGTTCTTGTCTTCGTGGTGATTTAGAAGCAAGTATTATTTTTAAATTGTTCAATAATATGTTTTTGTTAAAGTGATAAATTGAATTTTTGAGCCAGTTCTTGCAAATCTAAAATTACCTTTTCGTTTAAAGGAATACCGTTTTTTATTCTTTCTTTTTCTAATAAATATTCTGGTTCACCAGGAATTATTACTGGTTGAATTTCATCTATTCTTGCTGCATTTTTAAATGAATCTATCCAATTATCCATGTTGTTTTTAAATTCTTCTGCAGGTCTAAATGCATCAATTCGCATGGCACCCAAAAAATGCCCAATTCCATTTCCTGGTAAATTTGGTAGTGGATTTAAAAAAGACACAAAAGGAGGGACCCAAGCACCATAATTTGCGCCACTTAATACACCACAAAGAATATCAACTATACTTGCTAAACCATAACCTTTATGGCCTCCAAGTGGCAATAATGAACCACCAATAGAAAGTTCATTAGCATTAGTTGACTCATTTCCGTCTTTTGTTTGAACCCAATTATTTGGAATTGTTTTTCCTGTTCGTTGTGCTATTTCTAGTTTGCCATTTGCGGCAGCACTTGTAGCCATATCTATTACTATTGGCAAATGTTTATTTGTTGGAAAAGCATAACAAATTGGGTTTGTTCCTAACATTCGTTGTTTACTAAAAGTTGGTGCTACCAGCGGACTTGCGTTGGTCATAGCTATTCCAATCATATCGTGTGGCAACGCTTTCATGGCATGGTATGCAGCTATTCCAAAATGATTACTATTTTGAATAGCAACCCAACCTGTTCCAACATTTTTTGCTTTTTCTATGGCTATTTCCATTGCCTTTGGTGCTACAACTAAACCTAATCCTTCATCTGCATCAACTGTAGCTGTACTTGGTGTTTCATGAATAATTTTATGTTGTGCATTCATGTTTGCGCGTTTGGCTTCATAAAGCCTAACATATCCAATTAATCTAGCAACTCCATGTGAATCAATGCCTCGCAAATCTGCAGCTAATAATACATCAGCTGCTTGCAAAGCGTCATCAGAATTCATCCCACATTTTTTAAATACTTGTTGGGTAAAGTAGGAGAGTTGTTGAGGAGAAAAATTCATTGTGGAAATTGGAAGATTGAAAGATTAGAAGATTACAAAGATTGAAAGATTACAAAGATTGAAAGATTACAAAATTGAAAGATTACAAAGATTGAAAGATTACAAAATTGAAAAATTGCTTATTGCCCATTGCCCATTGCCCATAGTTTATTTTCTATTTCCCATTACTCTTAACAAGTACAAGAATAAATTTACAAAATCTAAGTATAAAGTTAGTGCTCCCATGATAGATGCTTTTTTTGCATTTTCGCCATCTACTTGAGTAGCCATTAACTTTATTTTTTGAGTGTCGTATGCTGTTAAACCTACAAAAACCATTACACCAATGTATGAAATAATGTAATTTAACATTTCACTTTTCAAAAAGAAATTGACTAAAGTAGCTATAATAACTCCAACTAAACCCATCATCATAATGCTGCCAAATCCACTTAAATCTTTTTTAGTGTAAAAACCTGCAAGGCTCATTACAGCAAATGTACCTGCGGTTATAAAAAAGGTAGATGCAATAGAAGCAAGTGTATAATTGTAAATAATAATTGAAAAAGTAAATCCACTTAAAACAGAGTATAGAATGAACACCAATATTGCTGTCATGTAACTAAGTTTATCTAGTTTTTTCATTAAGTACCAAACTGTTCCTAACTCAGCTAAAAAAAACAACATAAAAACTAAACTATTTTCTTTTGTGAAATTAATAAAAGCTGTTGAATTATAAACATACATGGCTATAAAGCCCGTAATTGCTAACGCTAAAGTCATCCATGAATATACTTTACTCATAAATGTAGCGGTAATACTTTTTTCGTCTTCTATTAAATAATTATTGTTTTCCATGTTATTTTTTTAAAATTGGTAATCCTGATTTGGCTAATATTTTATTTACTTTTTTAAGTTTTTCTGAAAAAAAACTTTTCCTTTAAATTCATCAAGTTTTTTATCAAAAACTATAATTGGAACTTTTGATTTGTTTAACTCTTCTATTTTCATAATTATATTTTATTATCTTTTTTTGTTACTAAAAATATATCATAATCATGGTTTTTTGAATATTTCATTATTCATGCAAAAATAGAAGAATTTATTTTCGAATTTCGAATTTATTTTTTCGAAATTTATTTATTAGTTCATATTCATTTTTGGAAACCTGAAAATTTCGCTGTCATGAATAAGTATTCCGTTTATTCTATAAGTTATAAATTCATATACAGGCAATTGTTCCATTAATCTTTCTGTTTCAGCTTTATTGTCAGTATTGAAAATAATCCAACCTTTGGTTCTATTTTCATTAATGGTATAGCTTTGGATTTTTCCTTGATTGATTAATAAGTTGATAAAAGCCCTGTGGCTTGGAATTTTGCGCATGAAGTTTTCATCAATTTCTTCAGGCAATTTTATTTCAACCATAAATACCATAATTTCTTTCTTTTTATTTCAAATATAAGTATTCACATTTGTCAATTGCAATGCCAAACAAAATTAAACATACAAAACTAATAAAAGACAAAGCAAAACAACTGGGTTTTAGCTTTTGTGGCATCAGTAAATCAGCCTTTTTATTGAGCGAAGCGCCAAAATTAGAAAAATGGTTAAAGGAAAATAAGAATGGCAAAATGGCTTATATGGAAAATCATTTCGACAAAAGATTAGACCCAACACTTTTGGTGGAAGACTCGAAATCTGTAGTGAGTTTGATGTATAATTATTATACGCCCAAAAGTCAATTAGATTCATCTGCACCCAAAATTTCGAAATATGCTTATGGCGAGGATTACCACGATGTGGTAAAGGAAAAATTGAAAGATTTATTGTTATTTATACAAACAGAAATTGGCGAAGTAAGTGGAAGATGTTTTGTAGATTCGGCACCAATTTTAGAACGTGCTTGGGCAGTAAAAAGTGGATTAGGATGGATAGGAAAAAATGGAAATTTAATAAATAAAGGCAATGGCTCTTTTTACTTTTTAGCCGAACTTATTATAGATTTAGATTTAGAATATGATGGTTTAACAACCGATCACTGCGGAACTTGTACTGCATGTATTGATGCTTGTCCAACCCAGGCCATTGTAGCTCCTACAATAATTGATGGCAGTAAATGTATTAGTTATTTTACTATTGAATTGAAAGAAGCTATTCCTACAGCCATGAAAGGAACTTTTGATAATTGGGCTTTTGGATGCGATGTATGCCAAGATGTTTGTCCTTGGAATAAGTTCTCGAAACCACATAATGAACCCAAATTTGAACCCAATGAACTATTATTGAAAATGAATAAAAAAGATTGGCAAGAAATTACTGAACAAGTATTCAGCCAATTGTTTAAAAAATCGGCTGTAAAAAGAACCAAATACAACGGTTTGAAAAGAAATATTGACTTTATAAATAACAAAGAAATTTAGATAATGATAAATATATACAAACACTTTTTTTATTTTTTAGTAATTAATTTATTGTTTTTGCATTTTGCAATAGCTCAAGACACTATTCCAATAAAAAAGAAAATAAAAAAAGCAGTTAAAATAGAAGAACCAAGAAAATTATTGCTTCATAAAATGGACCCTGATAATTTTAATTTTGGTTTTGAAATAGATGGAAATTTTAATTTAATTGGTTCTCAGTTTGGAAATTATATTGGAAAAACTCAGCCCAGAATAAGTGTTTTTTTTACCAAACCAATTTATAAATATTATGTAAATAGTTTCATAAGTTTATGGGATTATGCTATTGAACCTTTAGCTTTAAACATAATTAGTAGTAGAGAAAATACCATCGATAATCAGTACGGAGGTTATTATTTTGATCCTTCATTTGCCCTGCATTTAATACCCGATAGAAGTAGTTCTGATTTAAGAATTATACTTGGTGTTAGGCCTTCTTATTTATTGTATAGTTATTCCGAAATATTAGAAAATGGTGTTTATCGTTTATCGCAAAGTGGAGTGTCAACAAATAAAAACAGAGCTGGTGACATTGATATTTCGGGCATGTTAGGAGTAAGTGTTAAGTTCAGTAAAATTGGTTTTTTTGATTTAAAATACGTTCATAGTTTTACCAATAAAAACACAGTGGATTATGTGCAAGGCAGACCAAGTTTAATAGAATTTGGTATTCGTTTAAGCGCTGTACAAATTGGTAAAGTTTTATTTGATATAGATGCCGAAACACAAAAACAAGTTTCAAAATTAAGCAAAGGTACTTTGTTAATAATGCTTCCAACTCCAAATCAAAATGAAGTAAATGCATTACAAAATTTAGGAAGAACCAATGAAATTAGAGAACTTTTTTACCAGCAAGAATTAACAAATAAAATGGTAGTTGAAAAATTCACCAAAGATTATAGGTTTAGTAAGTTGTTATTTTTCTCTGATTCATCTGCCAATAAAATTATCAATAAAAATTTCGAAAATGTTTTTGTCGATGAAAACATGAATACCATTCAAACACCCCAAACATTTGATTCTACCAACTATTTTGTTGCTTCTTTTTGCGAAGATGTGTCGGAATTTGCAAACAGATTTACTTATGGTTTGCATGTATATGATGTAAAAATGCAAGCTTTACCAAGCCCGTTTAATGCCATAAAAAATGACATGGGCTTATTTCCTGGAGGTGATATTATTACCTATATGCGTAAGAAAAAAGCTTTGTTTTCTATTGGTGAATACGAAAGAGTTATAAGAAAATTTAACGATAGATTGGTGAAAAAGAAAATGGAAGTTTTGGAAGATTAGTGGGATTTGTGAATTGAGTTTTGAGTTTTGAGAGATGAGAGATGAGAGATGAGCAATAAGCAATAAGCAATGGGCAATAAGCAATAAGCAGTGGGCAATAAGCAATGGGCAATAAGCAATGGGCAATAAGCAATGAGCAATAAGCAATAAGCAATGGGCAATAAGCAATAAGCAATGGGCAATAAGCAATGGGCAATAAGCTATAAGCAATGGGCAATAAGCAATGAGCAATAAGCAATAAGCAATAAGCAATGGGCAATAAGCAATGAGCAATGAGCAATAAGCAATGAGCAATAAGCAATTGGCAATAAGCAATAAGCAATTGGCAATGAGCAATTTTTTAATCTTTCAATCTTCAAATCTTTCAATCTTTCAATTTTCAAATCTTTCAATCTTTCAATTTTCCAATCTATTTCACCACTGCATCCATCCAAACAAATTCACCATTTTTGAAAAGGAAAATATCGTCACCAATGGTAAATTCTAAACCATTTACAAGTGTTTTCATATCTAAATCATCGTTTGTTGTATGAATACTTCCTTTGGTTTGATAAGCTATTTTTAAATATTCTGAATTTATACCTTTTGCTGTTCCACAAATTATAACATGAATTGGTTTTTTTATTCGCTTTAGTAGAGCCATGTCTCTAACCGGACTATCATCGGCAACTAAAACTATATCACTATATCCTTTTAACGTGGTAATGGCTTTATAAACTGCTTCTAAATCATTTTCTGGATCATCGCCACCTTGGCGCTCACCACCTTTTTTACGGGTTTCATCAACATCTTTTTTAAATTTTTTGAAATCCTTTGCTTCAAAACTATAAACACCACCAGCTGCACCTACTTTTTTTAATTCATCGGCTAATTCACCACCATCGTTAAATAAAGTATAATACATAATTTTTTCACTTTCATAATTTTGCTTATACCAAATAAGCAATTGACCAATATAAGGAAACATACTTCCAGTCATATCAACTATCATCGAAATTTTTTTCCAATGATGGTTTCGTTTAAAAGTTTTAAATATAGTAGAATCTTTTAGTTTGTATTCGCCCGATAAAAACTTGTCGAACTTAATGGTTGTAATTGCTTCCTTTGTTGGAGCTTCGTAAGTTACATAACCTTTTTTGTCAAAATGAGCATATGCTCCTACCAATTCTCCTTTTGCAAAATTGCCTTCAGTAAGCATAAAACCAGCATCATCATAACAGCGCTCATATCCGTTTTTTACACCATCTTTATAAATTTCTTCACAACGAGTACTACAATTTGGAAAGAATGAAACACTTGGGCCTTCTAAAACTCCATGCTTAAAAGTATTGCTTAATTCAATACAATCTTGCGCATCAAAGAACTTAATTTCAATGCCTTGTTTTTCATTATTTTCATAAAAAACTTCGTATTTCAAATCATCGTTTGGCCAGTAATAACGCCAAAATCCTTGTTTTTTGCCATCAATAGTTACATTTATTGTATCCACATCGTGCAGGGTAAAAGATTGGCTAAATACTGGACTAATTAGAACAGATAAAAATAAATAAATGGATATTTTAAGTAAAATATTTTTCATTGAAAAAAGTTAATTTTAAGTGCTTTTAGTTGAATTATTCAATTCAATTTCCTTATTAATTATTAAAGTAAAATCTTCATTTGGCGCTATCAAATAACCTTTTACTCCTGCATCATTTGCACAAACAATATCACGTTCTTTATCACCAATAAAAAAACTTTTATTTACATCTACATTGTATTTTGCCACAGCTTTTTCAACCATTAAACTCCCTGGTTTTCTACACAAACAATTACTTGTTTCTGGATGATGTGGGCAATAATAAATTTCGGTAAATTCAAAACCATGTTTTTGACATTCAGATTGTAAAAAATCATGCATTTTTTTTAAAGTTTCGTGGGTATAAAATTGCTTTGCAATTCCTCCTTGGTTGGTTATTACAAACAATAAATAACCTTCTGAATGTAATTTTTGTAAATTTTTAAAAATAAATGGTAATAATTTAAAATCACCATATTGTTTTATATAGTCCCCAATTTCAAGGTTTAACACACCGTCACGGTCAAAAAATGCTGCTTTGTTCAAAATTATTTTCAATAAATTTTGCTTCAATAATAATGTAAATTGCAAAATAAATTGTTTAAGATTATTATTGAAAATATTTATGAACAACAAAATAGTAATTATACCAACCTATAACGAGATTGAAAATGCTGAAAACATTATAAGAAAAGTAATGAGTTTGCAGCCCGAATTTGATTTGTTAATAGTTGATGATAATTCGCCAGATGGAACTGCAAATGTTGTTATTGAACTTCAAAAAGAGTTTAGCCGATTACATTTACTTTCGAGAAAAGATAAAAATGGTTTAGGTACCGCATATATAGCTGGTTTTAAATGGTGTTTGAATCATCGCTATGAATATATTTTTGAAATGGATGCTGATTTTAGCCATAATCCAGACGACTTAATTAAACTTTATGAGGCTTGTAAAAATGGCGCAGATTTAGCCATTGGTTCACGTTATATTACAGGAGTAAATGTAGTAAATTGGCCTATGAACAGGGTTTTGATGAGTTATTTTGCAAGTAGTTATGTTAGGTTAATTACAAGAATGACAATTCGCGATACAACTGCAGGTTTTGTTTGTTACAAACGCATTGTTTTAGAAACTATTGAGTTAGATAAAATTAAATTTAGAGGTTATGCTTTTCAAATAGAAATGAAATACACTACTTCAAAATTTGGTTTCAATATTGTTGAAGTTCCTATCATTTTTACTGATAGAACTTTAGGTACTTCTAAAATGAGTAAACATATTTTTAGAGAAGCTATTTTAGGTGTTATTAGCCTTAAATTTAAAAGTTTTTTTAAAAAATATGTTCGATAAATAGTTTAGAATTTTATTCAAAAAACAATCAAAATATTTTGGAAAACTTATTATTATTACCTGATGTACAAGCATTAATAGAAATTGCTTTGCGCGAAGATATTGGCTCTGGCGACCATAGTTCATTGGCTTGTATAAGCCAAACTAAAATTGGTAATGCTTATTGTGTAGCAAAAGACAATGGAGTAATTTGTGGATTAGATTTAGCCCAATTTATTTTCCATAAAATTGACAATACTTTGGTTTTTAAAACTAATTTTAAAGATGGTGATGTTATAAAAATTGGAGACATTGTTTTTACAGTTGAAGGTAAATCTATTTCAATTTTAACTGCTGAACGATTAGTGCTAAATTTTTGTCAGCGATTAAGTGGTGTAGCTACACAAAGTAGAAATATTAGTGACTTAATAAAAGACTTTAAAACCAAAGTGCTCGATACACGAAAAACTACGCCAGGCATGCGTTTGTTTGAAAAATATGCGGTAAAAATTGGTGGAAGTTTTAACCATAGAATTGGTTTATACGATATGATTATGTTGAAAGATAATCATATTGATTTTG
The DNA here is from genome assembly GCA_049318585.1 of Bacteroidia bacterium. Taxonomy (GTDB): domain Bacteria; phylum Bacteroidota; class Bacteroidia; order UKL13-3; family UKL13-3; genus JAAFJM01. The sequence continues at coordinate 24,990 of JBMOGB010000016.1, forward strand.
CTGGCGGAATTAAGCAAGCAATTGAACAAACACATGCTTATTTAAAAACTAATCAATTGGATTTAAAAATAGAAATTGAAACACGCAGTTTAGAGGAAGTAAAACAAGTTTTAGCTATTGGTGGAGTAAACAGAATTATGCTCGATAATTTTAGTCCTGACTTGATTAAACAAGCGGTAGATTTAATTAATGGAGCTTATGAAACCGAAGCCAGTGGCGGAATTACAATCAATACTATAACGGATTTTGCTAAAGCAGGAGTTGATTTTATTTCAATTGGAGCATTGACTCACTCTGCCAAAAGCATCGATTTAAGTTTGAAAGTTTCGTAGTTTAAAGTGTTAAAGTTTTTATGTGTTAAAGTAAATAATTCAACATCCAAAATTCATCATCCAACATTCAAAACAAGTGTGGCATTCATATATTCTAGGATTTAAAGCATACTTGCAATTAGAGAAATCGTTATCTAAAAATAGCATTGAAGCTTATGTGCGAGATGTTGAAAAACTTTGCCAGTATTTAGTTATAAAAGAACAGCAAGTTGAACCCAACGAAATAAATATAAAATTACTTCGTGATTTTTTGAAATTCATTAATGAATTAGGTATAAATAACACTAGCCAGGCTAGAATTATTAGTGGTTTAAAGGCGTTCTACCATTATTTATTGATGGAAGATTTGATAAAAACAAACCCAATTGCATTATTAGAAAGTCCAAAAGTTACCCGTAAAATTCCTGATACGTTAGCTGTTTTTGAAATTGATGAAATGCTGGCTACGCTTGATTTAAGTAAAGATGAGTCAACAAGAAATCATGCCATTATTGAAACCATGTTCAGTTGTGGTTTGCGAGTTAGTGAAGTAATTAGTTTAAAGATTACTGATGTGTATATGGCTGATGAATTTATTAGGGTAGTTGGAAAAGGAAACAAAGAAAGATTAGTTCCAATTTCAGAAAAAGCATTGAAAGAAATTGATATTTATATTCACAGTGTTAGAAATAAACTAACCATAGACAAAGATTGTAACGATATTATTTTTTTAAACCGAAGAGGAAAAAAACTAAGCAGGGTTTTTATTTTTTTAGTAATAAAAGAAATGGCTTTAAAAGCTGGAATAAAGAAGAATATAAGTCCTCATACTATGCGCCATTCGTTTGCTACAAGTTTGGTAGAAGCCGGTGCCGATTTGCGGTCTGTTCAACAAATGTTAGGACACGAGAGTATAACAACTACTGAAATTTATACGCATATTAGCAAAGAGTATTTACACGAAGTAATTATTAATTTTCATCCACGAGGTAAAAAATAATTTCGTATTTTTGACCGTTTTCAAATCCATAAATATGTTTAATAAAACCATCAAAATATTAGTAGTTTTTTTATTGCTTTTTAGTATTTTTTCGTTTATACAAAAACCAAGTTTAAAAATTGCGAAGCTTAAATATAATGGGGGAGGAGATTGGTATGCCAATAAAACTTCATTGCCTAATTTAATAAAATTTTGTAACGAAAATTTGAAAATTGGTTTAGTGCCAGAAGAAGATATAGTGGAAGTTGGAAGTAAAGATATTTTCAATTATCCTTTTATTCATTTAACCGGACATGGAAACATGGTTTTTAACAAACAAGAAACCGAAAATTTGCGTAATTATTTAATAGCAGGTGGTTTTTTACATGCCGATGATAATTATGGTTTAAACGTATTTTTTAGACGAGAAATGAAGAAAGTTTTTCCTGAATTAGAGTTTGTAGAATTGCCTTGGAATCACCCAATTTATCACCAAAAATTTGACTTTAACAAAGGATTACCAAAAGTACATGAACACGAAGGCAAAGCACCACAAGGATTTGGCTTAATATATAAAGGCCGTGTAGTTTGTTTTTATACTTATGAGTGTGATTTAGGAAATGGTTGGGAAGACCAAGATATTTATAACGACCCTGAAACAGTTAGGCAACAAGCGCTTAAAATGGGTGCTAATTTGTTACAGTATGCTTTTATTCAATAATTTTTTTCTTTACTGAATAATTTTGAAGAAACGCGTTTTTATTGAGTTTATAGTTATTTCTATATTTTTAAGTTTAGCTAATTTTTTTTGTCTCAAAAAAAATTACAATAAATTATTGTTTTGTAAACAGTAATTATATATATATGCATTTTAAATAACTAATCAAAAACTAAACAAATACAAAAATGAAAAACAAATTTTTACAAATTTCGATGCTAGCTTTAGCTGCTGCATCACTAACATTTGCTAGCTGTAGCAAAGAAGCTTCTTCATCTACTTCAACTCCAGTTGTTCAAGGTGAAACATTTTTAGCATCTACTACAATGGGAACTAGAACTGCTTTATTAGAAGATTTTACAGGTGTTCGTTGCGGATATTGCCCTGATGGACACGTAAGAGCTGAAGCTGCTAGAAAAGCATTGGGTAAAGACAAATTTATTATAATGTGTGTTCATGGTGGTAGTTATGCAACACCACTTGCTGGTTGGGCTAATTTTACAACTGCTTTTGGCACTTCTTTAATTAATCAATCAGCTGTTGCTGGATATCCTGCTGGAACAATTAACAGATTACCTGCAACTGATATGGGAGCCACTCCACAAACTCCAACTGTAGTTGGTGCATTGGCTATGAGTAGAGGTGATTGGGATCCTGCTGGTCGTTTTGTAAATACTATGTTTGCTCCTGCAAATATTGGTACTTCTGCAACTTTTGATGCAGTAAGTAGAGAATTAACTGTTAAAGTTGACGTTTATTATGTAGCAAATGAAACTAAACCTAACAATATCAACGTGGCTTTAGTTCAAAGCAAATTAATGGCAAAACAATCAGGTGATCCAACTCCAAATGATTTATATTCAGAAGATCATGTGTTAAGACATTTAATCACTGGTCAGTGGGGAAATCCAATTGCTGATTCACTTAAAATTGAAGGAAGTAAAGTATCTAGAACTTTTAAATACATTGTTCCTGCTGATTATAATGGTATTACTGCTACAGGTGGTGGAGCTGTTGTAATTGAAAATTGTTCAGTTGTTGCTTTTATTACAAGAAATAAAGTAGATGTTGTAAACGCTGCTGAAACTACAATAACAGTTAAATAATTTTGGGAATATTATTTTCCTGAAAAGCTACTTGTTTTTAAAAAGCAAGTAGCTTTTTTTATGTTTAAAAATGAATATTATTGCTCTTTTAAAATATTGTAAATAAACATGATTACTCCACTTCAATTAGTATCAATTACCGATTTTATTTTAGGAGCTTTGTGCCTTTTTTTAGCTGGAGCGCTTTATGGTAAAAGCCAAAATTTTTCATTCTCAAAACCTTCATCTAAGTTGGTATTATTTATATTTTTTGTAGGATTGGCGGCATTCATGGGCGGATTAGACCATGGTTTTTTTCAACCCATTGATCAACGTTTTATTCCTACCACTTTAACTTATTTGTGCATTGCCTTTGCCACTTATTTTTTGTTTAAATTTACTATTCAACTATTTTTCAGTAAAAAAACAGGTAAAATCCTTTCAATAATTGCTTATTTACAATTGACATTTTTTGTGGTAAGTTCATTTTACCTCCATAATTTTTTATTAGTTATTGCAAATTATTCTCCCGTACTTATTTTGTTTTTTATTTTAAATATGATTCATTTAAAAAGTAAAAAAGGCAATGTTTATTTTGTAATCACATGCATCACCATCATTTTGGCTACATTGGTTCAATCACTTGGTTTTCAAATCTCAACACTTTTAAATGGAGATACTTTGTACCATTTAATTGCAATGGTAGCTTATGTGTTTTATTATTTTGGAGTGGTTCAAGTCATTGAATTGGAACAAAAAATTTAAACTACTAAAACAATTCCAACTGCTCTTTTAACAACCTAAAAGTTTTGCGGTGGTATGGCGTAATGCCATGTTTTTCAATACCTGCTCTGTGTTTTAAAGTGCCATAACCTTTGTTCTCATTCCAGCCATAATTTGGAAATTCTTCATGATATTTTAGCATCAATTCATCTCGGTGAGTTTTAGCCAAAATAGATGCAGCCGCAATGCTTTGAAATTTGGCATCACCTTTAACTATGCATGTATGCGTGATGTTTGGATAAGGAATAAACCGATTGCCATCAATGATGAGGTGAGCAGGTTTTATTGGCAAGCCATCAATGGCTTTGTGCATGCTTAAAAACGATGCTTTTAAAATATTTACTTGGTCTATTTGTTCGTTGGTATAACTGGCCACAGCCCATGCCAAAGCTTTTTCTTCAATTTCAAAACGTAATTCTTCTCGCTGTTTATGCGTTAGTTTTTTCGAATCATCTAAATATTTAATAC
>JBMOGB010000017.1:0-29122 GCA_049318585.1 Bacteroidia bacterium
GCAGGCAATAAATTACACCTACCCTGCCCTTCCTTATTAGGAAGGGTGAGTTCCGTTGTTAATTGTTATGATGTAGCTGTAATTTTAAATATTAGTTTGTATTTAGTCAGTTCGAGCGAAGTCGAGAACAAGTTTAATATTTCTCGACTCCGCTCGAAATGACAACAGTTTGTTTGAAATTATTATCCGATTTTTAAAAACCTTTCATCCGCAATTTGGCAAACATTTTTTTTACATGGCAAACATTTGGCAAACAATTACCGTTCCAAAGTGAAAAAAGACGAATAAAAACGAATAAAAAAAACCTTCAAGTGATTGAACTTGAAGGTTTTAAATTTTTTTTGAGGGTGTTTTAGTGATCCCGCTGGGATTCGAACCCAGGACCCCTACATTAAAAGTGTAATGCTCTACCAGCTGAGCTACAGAATCATGCTATAAGTATTCCTTTTTAGCGGGTGCAAATATAGTCATATTTGAATATAAAGCAACTGTTATGTAAAATATTTTTATATTATTTTTATTGATCTTTTTGTATTCAAACTTATTCGCTTAATTCTAGCCATTTTAACTCCTTTTCATCTATGGCATTATTGACTTCTATCAGTTCTTTGCCCATGCCTATTATGTCGTCATTGCTAGTGTTTGGCTCACTTAGTTTGTTTTCTAACTCTAGTTTTTTAGCATGATGTTGGGCTAATTCAGTTTCTAATTGTTCAAATAATCGTTGCTCATTAAATGTTAGTTTTCTTTTTACAGGCGCTTCCATTTCTACTTTCGATTCTTGCTGTTTGTATTCACCTTTTGGTGTGGTGCTTTTTGCTGCATAAATTGCTGCTTGCAGGTCTTCTTGCTCATTTAAGTATTCTTGGTAATTACCATTAAATGGACGAATGTTTCCATCACCTTCAAACACAAATAAACTATCAACAATGGTATCCATAAAATACCTATCGTGGGTTACCACCATTATACAACCACCATATTCTTCTAAAAATTCTTCTAAAACATTTAAAGTTTCAATGTCTAAATCGTTGGTTGGCTCGTCTAACACCAAAAAGTTGGGTTTACCCATTAATATTGTCAGCAAATAAAGCCTGCGCTTTTCGCCACCACTTAATGAACTTACATAATTATGTTGTTTTTTTGGTTCGAATAGAAAACGAGTCAATAAAGTTTTAGCAGTTACGTTTTCACCTTTCGTCATTTCAACGTATTCGGCTATATCGGTAATAACTTCAATAACTCTTTTATCTTCCTTTAGCTGCATTCCACTCTGGCTGTAGTAACCCACTTTTACAGTATCACCCAAACTTATTTTACCTGCATCTTGTTTTTCAGTTCCTAAAAGCATGTTTAAAAAAGTAGTTTTTCCAACCCCATTTTTACCAATTACTCCTATTCGTTCTCCTGGTTTAAAAGTGTAAGTAAAGTCTCTGCATATTTTTAAATCACCAAAAGATTTCTGAAGCTGCTGAACTTCTAAAATTTTAGAACCCAATCGTTCCATTTTCATTTTTATTTCAACTTTGCCATCATCACGTTTGTACGATGCCTTGTCTTTTATTTCATAATAGGCATCTATCCTGCTTTTAGATTTAGTAGTTCGAGCTTTGGGTTGCTTTCGCATCCATTCTAACTCTTTTCGCATAAGTTTGCGCGCAGCATCGGTTTCTTTGTCGTTATATTCCTCACGTTGCGCTTTCTTTTCTAAAAAATAAGCATAATTACCTTTGTGAGTATATAAATTTCCTTCAGCTAATTCTATAATTTCATTACAAACTTTATCTAAAAAATACCTGTCGTGAGTAACCAATAAAAGGGTCATGTTATTCACCGTTAAATAAGTTTCCAACCATTCTATCATTTTTATATCCAAATGATTGGTTGGTTCATCCATAATAATAAAATCAGGTTGTTGCACTAAAACACGTGCAATGGCTAAACGTTTTTTCTGACCACCACTTAAACTTTCAATGCTACTGTGTAAATGATGGTGAAGATCTAACTGCTGTAAAATAGTTTTAATTCTTGATTCAATATCCCAAGCTTGGTGCAAATCCATGGCTTCCATGGCATACTGAAGTTGGTTTTGATTATGAACACTTTCGTGGTCTTTTTCTAGTTCTTCTAAAACTTCATCGTATTTGGCTACACATTGTAATAGCTCATTATCAGAATTATAAATGGCCGACCAAACATTATCAGTACCTTCAAAATGAGGTTCTTGTTCAATATAAGCCCAACGAATGTTTTTATCAATAACAACTGTTCCGTCATCTCCTTTGTCGTGGCCAGTTAAAATGTTTAACAAACTGGTTTTTCCCGATCCGTTTTTAGCTATTAAAGCTACTCTTTGTCCTTTGGTTACTGTTAAAGTAATATTGCTGAATAAATGTCTTTCGCCATAATATTTCGAAAGGTTTTCAGCTCTTAAATAATTCATGCGGCAAATTTAACCCAATTTAGGAATTACTTCTTAGCAATTGTATAAATCACTTAATAATTTTTAGTTGAATTCAATAATTGGCGTTTCGGCTTACTTCGACTTCGCTCAGTAACCATCTCTCAACGACCGTTATAATTAAACTTTGTATTTTTCTTTTAAACCATCTACAACCAAAGCCACAGCAGGGCAAATGGTTGTATTTAAAAAAGTAATTTTTAGTTTTTGTAAAACATTTCGTTGTTGGGTATGCGGAAATTCGCGGCAAGCATTTGGTCTATCGTTATAAACCGAACAATATTTATCGTTTCCTAAAAAAGAACAAGGCATTTGTTTAAAAATATAATCGTTGTCTTCATCTATTTTTAGGTATTGCTCCGCAAAAATACTTGGCCTTACTTTCACTGCTTTAGCCAATCTTTCAATGTCTTTATTTAATAACAAAGGACCAGTAGTTGTGCAGCAATTGGCACAATTTAGACAATCAATTTGTTCAAAAGCATCATCATGTAATTGATTGGTAACAATGTCTAAATCTTTTGGAGCTAATTTTTTTAGTTTTTCTAGAAACTTTTTATTCTCTTTTTTTGCCTTTTCAGCTTTTCCAATTATTATTTTGTAATCGATAATCATTTAACCAAAAAATTATTTTGTTTGCAATTGATTGAGCACAAAATTGTTTTTGTTATTTCTGTTTTTATCAAAAAACCAGCCCCATTTTGTAAAGTAATAAATAGCCGATTGAATATGATAAACCAGTAGTTTTTTGTTTTTATAAGAGCCTTTTTCAAAACTATGAATAATACTGGCATAAGGATAATAAATGGCATCAAACTCATTACTTATTCTTCTGCTTAAATCGGTATCTTCTAAATACATAAAGAATTTTTCATCGAACAAACCTACTTTTTCTAACACTTTATGAGGCATTAGCAAAAAACAACCGTGTATATTATTTACATACATTGGTAAATTTAAGTCCTTATTTTTAAGTTCGTAATTATCAGCACTTTTTTTAAATAAATGATTGAAAAAACTTGGAACAAATCGCCTTAAAATTAAATCGAATGGAGAGGGTAATAAATTACAAACAATTTGAGTTTGTCCGTTTGGGTAAAAGGTTTTTGGAATCAATAAGCCAATGTTTTTATTTGTTTCTAAATATTTCAAACATAATTCAATGCAATTCTCGTTGAATGAAACATCTGGGTTAATTACTAAATGATAAGGAGCTATTTTGTTGCCATATTTAATGGCAATATTATGCGCTTTTCCATAGCCCAAGTTGGCATTATTGAAAATATAATGGGCGTTATGTTTTTCAAAAAAATCTTTTAAATCGTCCTTTTCTGAATTATCGCTTACCACCAATTTTACAGGAACAGTAATGGTTTTGATGCTGTTAATTAACGGCAACAATGAATTTATGCTACTATTATAAATAACCAATGAAATACTTAATTGAAAAGGAAAATTATTTTTGTCCATTTACACAAATTATAACAAATCCATCAAATTATTTGTACCTATAGGACGTTTAACTGTAAAGCCTTCACCAAATTTTACATTAATTAATCGTCCAAATTCACGGGCATGACATTCTACATATTCCATAAAATCTTTAGTAGAAATTGGGGTTTCAGGTTCTTTATTTTCTGGGTTATAAAATTGGCTACTAAATGCTGAAATAGATTCAACTTTGGTTTTGAAAAAAGGAGTAATATCGAAAACAATATCTGGTTTTGTCATTCTATCTTGAATGTAATTATAGATTTGTTTTGGTCTCCAAGCTTTTTGCGGTGCTCCGTTATGAATAGTTTCAATTTTCATCAATCCGCTTAAAAAGGCGGCTTCATTCACTAAATCAGAACCTTTTCCATGATCAATATGGCGGTCATATTCAGCATTACACAGTATAATTTCAGGTTGATATTGTCTAATTTTTTCAATTACTTTCAATAAAGTCTCTTTGTTTTTTGTAAAAAAACAATCTTCAAATTTTAAATTTTCACGAACAGTAATTCCCAATATTTTACTTGAATTTTCTGCTTCAATGGTTCTCAATTCAGCCGAACCTCTGGTGCCTAATTCACCTCGAGTTAAATCAACAATACCAACTTTATAACCTAAATCTATATGTTTTAAAACTGTTCCGCTACAAGCTAATTCTATATCATCGGGATGTGCAGCAAAACAAAGTATATCTAGTTTATTCATGGCACGAAAATACTTTTATTTTCAAATATTTTACACCTAAAAATACCTATAATAAAAGAAAGTATGTAACAACAAAAAAAGCCTTGCAATCATTGATTGCAAGGCTTTAAATTATTAAAAAGCTGACTAATTTTTCAGCATTTTTACTGTTTTAGTAACTATTCCGTTACTTTCTAAATGTGCAAAATAAATTCCTGCTTTTAAATCAGCAATGTCGTCAATGGTTAAGTTATTGGTTCCATTTACAGTTGGCAATGATTTGTTATAAACTTCTCGTCCCAAAGCATCAACCAACACAAGATTTATAGTTGAATTGTTTTCACTGTTAAAGTTTAACTGTATTTGATTGTTGAACGGATTTGGAGAAATGGTAACATCATCGCCAAATTCATTTGCATTATCTACTTTCACTGCAATGGTATTTGAGTATTCAAAATTACCATCAAAATCAACTTGTTTTAAACGATAATAGATAGTTGATTCAATAGTTATATTTGATAGATTATCATTGAATAAATAATTGTTTACAGCATTTGAATTACCATTACCATTTACAAAACCAATATTTTTAAAATCAGTTCCATTGAACGATCGTTCTACTTCAAAACCTTTGTTGTTAATTTCGCTTGAAGTAGCCCAATTTAAATTGGTAATTTTATTAGCTAATGCACCATTGAAACGAATCCATTTTACAGGTAAAGTTCCACCTGAACCAACACCAAATGGAGAGAATGAAGTAACTCCACTCAAAGATTTTGAATAAGGATTTGAACCACTTGCTGAACCAGCAGTAGAAGCCATCCAAGTGGTTCCATTATAATGAGAAACATAACTGTTTACTCTTGTAAATCCTGTTAACTCATTGGCTGTATTCCACTCGAAAGTAAGGGATGCATTTGAACCTCCTGCTGTTCCTTCAGAAATAAACCATGTTTTATCAACTGCATTACTTGTAATAGTTGATCCAGATGGGGTTTGTCCGCTGTAACTTGGATATACATTGTCAATAATACGGAAGCTAAAGTTATCAGTTGTACCTGAATTAGAAATACTTATTCCATTGAATGAATTTACACTTGCACCAATAGGAATTAGATTACTAATAGATGAACCAATTCCGTTTTTAATAAACGAACCAGAACCGTTTGTTACAACATAGCCAGAAGTATAATTTACTGTTGCTCCAGAAGCTATTGTAATATCGGAATTACCTATTAATAATTTTGAAGCATCTAAACTAATTGCATTTGAAATATTTACTGGGCCAGCAATAACTTTACTTGCACTTCCAGAAATATTTAACTGACTATAAGTTGCACTTGGAATAGTTTGAGAAGCAGAGCCTATAAAATTCACTATTCCATTTGTAGGATTAAATACTGCACTTGATCCAATACTTATATTAGAAGCAATTGAAATGTTTCCACCTGTTGTAACAACCAAAGTAGCATTAGCGCCTAAATTAATATTATTTGCAGCTGCTGTTGTTGAAACAATTGCATTATTTGGAGTCCCTGAATTAATATTTACATTAGATGTAATTGTTGGAATTCCACAAGACCAATTACTAAAAGTATTCCAATTACTGCTTGAAATTCCTAACCATGTGTTGTTATCAGTTTTTGTTACATCAGTTATGTTTGAAGTAGCTTCAACACAAACCCCATTTTTAACAATTGCTCTATACTTCACACTATCAGTAATATTAGGTGTTGTAAATGGATTACTCACACTGCTAATTATTGAATAACTAGAAAACGGACTTAATGCACTTTCCCAACGAATAATATTTCCTGTATTTCCAGTTAATGTTAAAGTAGCATTCGAGTTAACACAAACTGGTGAATTACTTGATAAAGTTCCTCCAACAGAAGGTACATTTACTAAAATAACAACAGAATCGGAAACTGCAGTTCCACAACTACCACTTTGAATTAAAGCACGGTAAGCAGTGTTAACAGTTGCTGAACTTGGTATAATACTCGATTGCGAAGCACTACCACTAATATTTGTCCAAGTATATGGAGAAGAACCTGTTGCTTTTTGCCAAGTAGTAACTGAACCAGAAAAACCAGTTAAACTAATACTTTGTGAAGGAGTAATACCTGAGCAAACTGCACTAAATGGAGCAGAAACATTTCCACCAACCACACTTGATGAAATAGTAATAACTAAACTATTGGTAGTAGCTGTACCACAAGCACCACTTTGAACTACTGCTCTAAAATGGGTTGTTTGAGAAAGTACACCAGGACTATAGGTATTAGTTGTATTTGAAATAGAGCTAAAAACTGTAAACGGAGAAACTGCACTTTCCCATCTAATTACATTTCCTACATTACCTGTTAACACTAAATTACCAGGATTAGAACCTGAACAAATGGTACTTGGGCCATTTACTGTTCCAGCAACTACTGAAGGAGAAACATCAATATCGGCAACAGACGAATAAGCAATGGCACAAGTACCACTTTGAACTACTGCACGGTATTTTGTAGAATCGTTTAAGTTTCCTAAAATAACAAAATTAGAGGTATTAGCAATTGGGCTCCAACTGGTAAATGGAGAAGTTGTACTTTCCCATCTAATAATGGTTCCATTATTACCAAATAATCCTAAAGTTCCACCTGATGTTCCAGAACAAATGCTATTAGAACCAATAACTGAACCTCCAACACTTGAAGAATTTACACTTACAGTTGTAGAACTTGAATTAACTGCTGTACAACTTCCATTTTGAACAACAGCTCTAAATTCTGTAGTTTCAGTTAATGCACCAGTAGTATAAAAATTGGTTGTATTGCTGATAGTTGTCCAAGTTGTAAATGGACTGATGGCACTTTCCCATCTTACTATCGAACCAGTATTTCCACTTAAAGTTAATAATCCACTAGTAGAACCAGTACAAATTGAAGACCCTCCTGATACTGTTCCAGCAACTGTTGTATTATTTACTGTAACTGTTGTAGTACTTGAATTATTGGCAGCACAACTTCCACTTTGAACTACTGCTCTAAACTGAGTAGTTTGGGTCAATGAACTTGATGTATATGTGCTAGATGTGTTTGAAATACTTGTCCAAGTTGTAAATGGAGAAACTGAACTTTCCCAATTTAAAATAGTACCATTATTTCCTGTTAAAGTTAATGTTCCACTTGTAGAACCCGAGCAAACAGTTGTACCTCCAGAAACAGTTCCAGCAATTGTTGTATTGTTAACAGTTACAGTAGTTGCGATTGAATTTGCAGCAGCACATGAGCCACTTTGAACTATTGCTCTAAACTGAATAGTTTGAGTTAATGAACTTGAAGTGTATGTGTTTGATGTGTTAGCTATATTTGTCCAACTTGTAAATGGAGAAACTGAACTTTCCCAATTTAAGATTGTTCCATTATTACCTGTTAAAGTTAACAATCCGCTTGTTGAACCTGAACAAACGGTAGAACCTCCAGATACTGTTCCAGCAACTGTTGTATTATTTACTATAACTGTTGTAGTACTTGAATTTACCGCTGCGCAACTTCCATTTTGAACTACTGCTCTAAATTGTGTAGTTTGAATTAATGAACTTGATGTATAAGTAATAGCTGTATTTGAAATACTTGTCCAACTTGTAAATGGACTAACTGAACTTTCCCAATTTAAAATAGTACCATTATTTCCTGTTAAAGTTAACAATCCGCTTGTTGAACCTGAACAAATTGTTGTTCCTCCTGAAACTGAACCACCAATTGTATTGCTGTTTACTGTAACAGTTGTAGCAACAGAATTTGCAGTAGCACAAGAGCCATTTTGAACTGTTGCTCTAAACTGAGTAGTTTGAGTCAATGAACTTGATGTATAAGTACTTGATGTGTTTGAAATACTTGTCCAAGTTGTAAATGGAGAAACTGAACTTTCCCAATTTAATATTGTACCATTATTTCCAGTTAAAGTTAAAGTTCCGCTTGTAGAACCTGTACAAATTGTAGAGCCTCCAGAAACGTTACCACCAACTGTTACTGATATAATTGATATTTGTGCAGTGTCAGAAATAGCTTGTAAACAAATACCATTTTGAACAATAGCTCTGAATTTTGTTGTTTGAGAAATTATACCTGTTGCAAGTGAAGTTGTAGTGTTGTTTATACTTGTCCAAGAAGTAAATGGTGAAATTGAACTTTCCCAACTTAACACATTTCCAATATTACTTGATAATGATAATGTACCACCTGAAGTACCACTACAAACGGTGTTAGAACCAGCAATATTTCCACCAACAGAAACTGTATTTGTAACTATTGAAGCTGTATCGGATATGGCAACATTACATGTACTGTTTTGAACTATTGCTCTGTATTTTATATTTTGTGTAATAATTCCAGGGCTTAAAGTATTTGTTGTATTGCTTATTGTAGTCCAACTAGTATAAGGTGAAACAGCACTTTCCCATCTAGTAATAGCTCCTGTTTGACCAGTTAAAGTTAATGTTCCAAATACCGAACCACTACAAATTGTTCCTCCGCCACTAATTGTTCCACCAACAGATTGGGTTATTACATTCATTGTAATAATATTTGAAGCTACTGTTGGAACTATAACACAAGGAATATTTGAAGTAATGGTACAAGTAATTTGATCATTATTTAGTAGAGAATTGTCAGAATAAGTAGTTGAATTTGTTCCAACATTTGATCCGTTTTTCTTCCATTGATAAAATGGTGAAGTTCCACCATTGGTTGGAGTAGCTGTAAATGTTAAATTAGTTCCACTACAAATAGAATTACTGCTTGCCGATATACTTACACTAGCAACAGTATTAACTAATTCTGCTAATTGAATTTCACCGTTACTTGTAATTCCATTGATCAATGTATTTGTTGCTGAGATAGAAGCTAAACTAATATTACTCCATGCTGAACCATTGTATTTTTTACCAATTATATTACTAATTGTAGTTCCTGCATCTATATCGCCAGAAGTGTAAGACAAGTCTGCATTTAAACTGTAAGGCAATACTGAAATGTTATTTATATTCCAATTTTTGTTGATTGATTTTGTATTGTCAAAACAACCTGCAGAAATTTGAGGATGGTCAGTGTTCGTTAAAGTTAACCTCACATCACCGGCAGTAGTTACAATTGGGAAAGTTAAAATTGTTGGAGAATATCCATTTGAACTTCCAACAAAATAAGTTTTTGAAATATTTGTACCTAGTGCAAAATTAAGTTCTAAACCACCAGCAGTTAAATAACCATTGGTGCGGTTAATAGCAGCAGTTGCAGGTATTTTCAACACATTTGTTCCAGCATTTACTTGTCCACTTGTAAGTGTTAATGCAGTTGCAAATCTTAAAGTACTGCTTCCTAAATTAAAAGTTGTTCCACCATTATTTAAAACCAAAGTGGTGAATTCTGCAGTAGTTGAAGTGGCATTATTTCTAAATACTCCGCTACCACTTATAGTTTGAGAATTTGAAACTGTGTAACCTAAACCACCAACTGTAAAAGTTTGTGGAGAAGTAAAAGTTCCGTTATTAATAATATTTCCACCAATTACAAGCTGACTTGCATTTAATTGGCGAAGTTCTGAGCCTGAATTTATTGTTAAATTTCCTAAAGCATATAATCCAAAAGAACCTGATGAGTACGAAGGAGCAAGCCATCTACCAGTAGTAGAACCGCCATTTACAATGATGTTTTGAATTGGAACAATTCCACTTTTTCTATTGTCAACATTGAAACCACTATTATTTCCTGGAGTAGTACTACTTCCATCTCCAAATATAAAAGTATGTGAACCAGAAAAAGCTGATAAATTTGAAGTTGCTGAAATTCTTAAAACATAAGTAGAAAGAGCACTTAATGAATTATGGGGCGGGTCAATGAACATAATATTTCCGCCAGAACAATAAACATTATTTGTATTGATATCTAACATATGCTTTCCAGCTAATAAACTAGTAAATGCAATGCCTGAATTTCCATCAATATTTAATTTTCCATCTGTTTGAATAAATGTAGAATTTGCATTGAAAATAACATTTCCATTCATATTTATTTCGCCTGAATCAGAAATATTTACTATTCCATTTACAGTTAACGTTTTGTTTGTTACAGAACTATTGCCAATAAATAATTTACCACCAGAAATATTTAAAGAATCATTGGCACCAATTGTTAATCCAGCTTGGTCGGTTCCTGATATATTTAAAACGCCACCTGTAATATCTAAAACACCATCACAAAGCACGTTTCTGTTTACTGATAAAGTATTTGCTGTTATTGATAGTTTTCCACCTAATTGAATTGCAATTGAATCTGCTGTATTAAATAAGGCACTTGTATTTAAGTTTACATTATAAGGAGAAGGAATTACAACAATATTGCTACTATTTGGAACAGAATTATTATTCCAAGTTAAAGGATTGTCCCAACTGCCATTTGCAATGGCAATATATGTTGGAGTTAAGGTATTTGATGAAGTATTTACACCTACATAAAAGGTATCGTTTAAAGTACCTGAAGCTACTTGAGTTTGACTAAATAATCTTGAAATAATTGGACTATTTAACGTTCCTGTTCCATTACTTGTATTTCCGCTTCCCAAACTTGGTTTCATAAAACGCAAGTCGGTTAAACTAGCCACTGAACCAACACCTTGCATTTGAGCATTTACTTGTAAACCAAAAATTGAAGGAACAGTGATTCCAATATTATTAAAAATCCAATTTGAATTACTTATTCTATTTACACTTATAAATCCATCAGAAACAACAGGACTAATATTTGTATATCCTTGAGAGTTTAAATGTTTTACTGTAAATAAACCTCCAGTAGTTAATGTATTGAAATCAGTATTTAAAGTAACACTTCTATCTTGACTGCTGGAAAGAATTGGGAAACCATTTGTTAAAGTATTATCAATAACTGAACCTGTAGCATACCATCTTCCAAAAATACAATTTGAACCCATTTGAACAAAACCTGTCGTTCTAATTAATTTACCTACTTGAGAAATGCTACTTCCAATTGTTAAATTGTTATTGTTCATATTTAAATAGGAAGTTCCTAAATTCAAAGTATCTAAAATATTTATTATCTTAGTTGAATTCAACCCATTTATATCCGATATTGTTAATGAACTTAACGATGCAATACTTCCAGTTGGCATTTCATTAAATGCACCTAAAGATAAAGTAGATGATGAAGGTCCATAAATAAAACTATGAGTGGTAAATGTTGGATTAAATAAAGGTATAGATGACAATGAACCTGCTGTTGTTAATTCATCTATTCCTCCAATTTGTATGGTACCTTTTGAAATAGTAGCTCCAATAATTAATGAACCATTGGTAGTTAATAATCCAGTAAGTAAATTTAGTCTTATTACATTTCCAAAAGTGGAACTTGTGCTTGTTACTCCATTTATATTATTAATAGAAAGGTTAGCTAAATTACTAAATATTCCAGAACCAGAAATAGTTTGAGCGCTTGTACCATCAAAATTTAACAAGCCAACTATTGGTGCTGATGTAATTGGGAAATTTCCAATTACTTGTCCATTGTTTATTAAATTTCCTCTAATAGTTAAGTTACCACCAGTTACGCCCGATGCTGGCAATAATGAAGTTCCGGTAGCAATTGTTAAATTATTACCAACTATAAATGTACCAACTATTCTAGTTAATCTTCCTGATGATAAATCGAAACGACTATCAATTAGTACGTTGTATAAAGGAAAAGTTGAACTTAATCCAAAACCAGCAGTATTAATAGCACTTGCTCCAGTTCCATTTTGTAATCCATTTCCAATTTTCAGCAATCCACCAGTTATCAATTTGCTTCCACCTGTAACTATATTAACAGAAACATTATTGCTTGCTGTTTGAGGGTTAATTACATTAATTGTTCCACCAGTCCATGTTACGTTTGCATTAGCTCCAAAAACTAAAGCACCTGTAGTTGCAGGCAATGCATTTGCTCCATTAATTGGATTTATATTGATGTTTCCACCAGTCATTATTAGGGTTCCGGTATTGTTATGAGAAAAACCACCTAATATATTGATAGTTCCACCATTCATTCTTAAGAATGTATTGTTTAAAACTAAGTTCGAGTTTCCATAACCTATATTCAAAGTTCCGCTATCCATTTGTAATTCGCCTTGTAAAGAATAAGAAACAGTAAAAGTAAACCCTGGAGGTGTAGTAGTTGAATTAATAATAGCTGCACCATGATTCATCCATAATTTAGCATTTGCACTACTAACTATTGTTGAACCAAAAGTGCTTCCATATGGTGTTAAGTTTATGGCACACGATAATTTTAAAGTGCCACTATTTAAAACAAGAGTGCTTGTATTAGTAGTTAAAAAAACAGTAAAAGGAGTAAAAACTTCTACTATATTGTTTACATTATTGTTTTTTTGAAGTTGTAAACTTCTTAATTGAAATAATGATGGAGTTCCAGTAATTGTAGCATTTCCATTTCCAAACATATTAAATACAACACCGTTTGTTCCATTGTCTAAATCTATAATTCCATTATTAATAATACCGCCATTGGTAGTAGATGCTGTGTTAGCACCTCCAACCGATATTGTATTGGTTCCAGTTGTTGAAGTTAAACTTCTAACTGCACCAGTAGTATTTACAAGTAAACTTGTCATTATAGTTAATGCATTGGCTGTTGCACCAGCAAAATGCAATGCTCCATCTACAGATAAATGAGTACAAGTTGCAGTATTTATATTTACCAAAACTGTATCGCTTGCAGAAATTAAAACACTATCGTTTGAGGTTGGAATAGTACCAGTACTCCAAGTTGTTGTATTGTTCCAATTTCCATCTGCTATACTTGTAATAATCGAAGAATTTAAAGTAGTTCCAACATTATCTAATTGCGTTCCTATTGATTCCCTAAATGAAAACAAGCGCCAATAAACATCGGTTCCACTTGGCAAACCAGTTGCATTATATAAAACTGAATTAGCAGCTAATGATGTAACAAAAGTATAAGTTAAACCACCATCAATTGAACGATAAAGAACATAGCCAGTTTCATTGCTTGCATCTGTCCAATTCAAAGTCATAGCATTATTTGTTATGTTTGAAATATTAAAACTAGTTGGGTCGTTTGGAGGATTTGGAGTAAATCTATATGCTCTTTGTGAACCATTTGTATAATTATGTAATATTGGAATATAAGTATTTGATGAATATGTATTGGTATTGGTAGATGATGTAGATGACGTGTTTGATGAAGCATTTACACTATGAGCACCTGCAGCAATTTTAAAACCTATATTAAAATCTAAAGGAGCGCCAACTGTTACTTTCATTCTACCATAAACCATTTCAATAGCACCATTATTTTCATATAATCTAACTTGAAAAGTAGTAGTATCGTCAACCACTGATGAGTTAACCGACATTCTTAAAAACTCAATTACTCCAACTCGTGATGGGCTTGTTCCAATAACTTTGTAATGAATTCTACCAATTGAACTTGTTGTCATACTGCTTAATGGAGGCACATTGGTATTTAATAATGGACCTAAAAAAGGAGCAATTCTTGTTCCTGAAAAAACTGCTGTTGACCATAAAGTAGCTGGAGCTACACCACCACCTAAACCAACCCAACCATTTGGTGTTACCGTAAAATTTGTAAACCTTGTTCCTCCTGAATAAAAATCGAAATTTAAATTTGCCGTTGAACTTGTAGTATTGGTTACTGCACTTCCTCCTAAAACTACTGTAGTTCCTGTAGTCATGTCAATGTCGTCAATTAAACTCCCATTAGACTTTGCTAATGAAGCAGTATTACTTGTTGAAAACACATAATTATTAATACTTACTTGAGCACTAATTTTGTAAAAGCAAAAAGCAAAAATAACGAATAGTATTTTTTTGTTCATAATTTTGTTATTTAATAGGTTAGCAATTTAATTATAAATTATAATAAGCAATACGATAATTGTAATAATTAGTTTGAATTAAGTAAAATTTTAGTTTTTGAATTATAAAAATTAGTCAGTATTTGTTAATATTGAACATGAATAAAACAAAACTTTTTATCACTTTATGTTTCATATTACAATTTTACTTTACCAACGCTCAGGACAATAGATACGAGCAGTTTGACGTTCTTAACTATAATATCAATTTAAATATTAGGAATATTTCTGCTAAAAATATAAGTGGAAATACTTCAATAAAAATCAAATCAATCCAAAACAACTTAAGTAAAATCATGTTAGATTTAGCTGTACTAAAAGTTGATTCAATATTTTTATTAGAAAACAAGCAGAATTTTACTCAAAACGACTCTCAATTATTTGTAAATTTACTTAACCCTTTAAACACAAACGATACCATTGATTTAAATATTTACTACAAAGGAATTCCTACAAAAGATCCTAGCTGGGGTGGTTTTTATTTTACAGGAAATTATGCATTTAACATGGGTGTTGGGTTTAATGTAAATCCTCATAATTATGGCAGAGTTTGGTTTCCATGCGTTGATAATTTTACTGATAGAAGCACTTATGATTTTCATATTACAACCGATAGTGGTTACATGGCTATTTGTAATGGATTGCCAAAGGCAACAACTTTAAATTCAGACAATTCATATACTTGGAACTGGCAGTTAAATCAACCAATTCCAACCTATTTGGCTTGTGTGGCTGTGAGCAATTATACACCTGTAAAATTTACTTTTAAAGGTAAATCAAAAAACTTTGAAGTCATCTTAGCAGCCATTGCTACTGATACTTTAAAAGTAAAAGCTAGCATGATAAATTTATCAAAAGCATTACAGTTTTTTGAAGAAAAATTCAGTGATTATCCTTTTGAAAGAGCTGGTTATGTAATGGTACCTTTTGGTGGTGGCGCTATGGAACATGCAACTTGTATTACCTATCCATTATTTGGTGTAGATGGTACTTTGAATTACGAAACATTAATGGCTCACGAATTAAGCCACATGTGGTGGGGCAATATGGTAACTTGTGAAAGTGAAACAGAAATGTGGTTAAACGAAGGATGGGCAAGCTTTTGCGAAGCAATGTTTTTAGAATTAATGTATGGAAAAGATGCTTTTTATACCGACATGAACGAAAAACTTTTATTGGTAATGCGTTCTGCACATATTAGAGATGGAGGTTTTTTGGTATTAAATAAAATTCCACATAACGTAACTTATGGCGACCATGTTTATAAAAAAGGAGCTTTAACAGTAACTGCTTTGCGGTATTTTATGGGTGATACTGCATTTTTTAAAGCATGTAATAGTTATTTGAATAAATATAAATTCCAATCAAGTAATTCAATTCAATTAAGAGACGAGTTTCAAAAATTTACTTCGGTTAATTTAACTAACTTTTTTAACGAATGGGTTTTTACTGCTGGAAGTGCAGCTATTGAAGCTACTTCCTATCGAATTATACCAGGAAATGCAACCAATTTTGTGGAAATTAATTTAAGACAACACAGCAGAGGAAATGAAATTTCATATTCAAATATTCCTTTAAAAATTACTTTATTTGATAAATTTGGAGATAAATTTATTTATACAGATTCTTTAAAAAGTTACGAAAAACAAATAGTTATTCGAGTTCCTTATACATTCAATCCTGAATTTATTTTGGTAAATGAAAACAATGAATTGCCTTTGGCAAAAACATATAATTTACAAAACATAAAAGGCACTGGTTTAAAAACATTTGCTGATGGTTTATTGAGCTTAAATGTTCAACAAAATACTGACTCTGCAACTGTTTTAATTGAACATTATTGGGTGGGTGCTATGCAATATGAAGTAGCTCCAAAAGGCATTAGAATTAGCAACTACAGGTTTTGGAATATTGATGGTAGTTTTGATTCAAATAAATTTAAAGGTCAATGTTATTTCAATTATGATGGTACTAAGCCAACAAGCGCATCTGCTGGACATTTAGACCATACTTTACTATTTAATAACGAGGATAGTTTAGTGCTTTTATACAAAGCTTCTGGAACAAATTCGTGGGTAATTCATACTGATAATATTAAAATAAATGGTGGAAGTAAAACCGATAAAATTGGACGATTTACCACCAATAAAATTGAAAAGGGAATGTATGCTATTGGCGTTTATGATTCTAAAGTTGGTTTGAAAAATATGGATAAAAAAGAATTAGGAATTATTTTATTTCCTAATCCAACCAAACATTTATTAAACATAGAAATTGACGAGAATTTATTAAATAGCCAAGCCATTATTTTTGACATAAATGGTAAAGAATTCTATAGATTTATTTTAGCTAAAACTACTCAAACTATTAACATTGATAACTTAACAAAAGGAATGTATTATTTTAAAATTGTAAATAATACTTTTAATCAATCAAAGGCTTTTATAGTAGAATAATTATTTGGTTTAGCCTTTTTACAATCATTTTTTCAAATGAATATTCTTTTTAAAATAATTATGCTACAATTTTTATTAATTGCAAACCAAAATCACTTTGTAAAAAAAGATATAGCAAATACGAATTGTAAAAAAAACTTACATTTTCTAAATGTTATGAATATTTTTAGAACTAATTATTTAAAAATACTTACCTTTGAAATGAAGTAAAAAATTTGGTACAACATTTGTAAATGTCAAATCATAAATTATAAAAACAAACAAATAAACAAAAATGAAAAAGTTAATTATCACATCAATTGTAGCAGTAGCAACTTTAATTAGTTTCAACTCAAACGCACAATCAACAACTAATCCTGGTACTATTCCAGCAGCAACAGAAAATCCTAACCAAGCAGACATTACATTTGAAAAAGAAACACACGATTTTGGAACAATTTCACAAGGTGTTCCAGCTTCATTTACATTTGTATTTAAAAATTCGGGTAAAGAACCATTAATTATTACAAATGCAGCTGCAGGTTGTGGTTGTACAACTCCTGAGTGGACTAAAGAACCAATCAAACCAGGTCAAAAAGGTTATGTAAAAGCTACCTATAATGCTGCATCGCCTGGCCCTTTTAACAAAACAGTTACAGTAATGAGCAATGGTAAAAAATCAAATGTTATTCTTTACATAAAAGGTGATGTAAAGCCAGTTGAAGCTCCAAAACAATAATAAAAAGATACCAATAAAAAAGCCCAATTTGAAATTTCAAATTGGGCTTTTTTGTTTAAAAAACTAAAAAAATTATTTAGCTTCTTCTACTTTAGTTTCTGATTTTTCATGTTTTTTACTACAACAAGATTTTTTACTTTCTTTTGCTTCTTTATCGCAGCTTTTTTCACTTTTTTTATCACAGCTTTTCGATTCTTTTTTCGAACAACAAGCTTTCTTTTCTTTTTTCTCTTCTGCTTTAGCTGGCTTATCGTCAGATACAGCAGTTACAGCTACATTAGCAGCATTTGTTAATGTTGCAGGTGTTGAGGTTTGTGCTTTTGACACAAAAGTAAATGCTGCAAATGCAGCTAAAATTAGGATTTTTTTCATTTTTAGATTTTTTTAAATTAATAGTCAAATGTAAATGAAGTATTTGAGATTTCCAACAATATATAAATGATTAAAACTTAAATTTTACCTAAATTATATTATTGATGGTGATAGGGTTCTCCTTTTATAATTGTAAAACATCGATACAATTGTTCTATAAAAATTAATCGTATTAGTTGATGAGAAAATGTAAAAGCCGATAATGATATTTTAGCATTTCCTCTTTGATAAATTAACTCATCAAAACCAAAAGCACCGCCAATTACAAACACTAAACTACTTTGTTGAATACTTAAATTCTCTATGTATTTTGCAAATTGAATTGATTGAAATATTTTGCCATTTTCGTCTAGTAAAATAACAAAATCGGTTGGTTTTATTTGTTTTAAAATAATTTCTGCTTCCGCTTTTTTGGTTTGATTTTCGTCTTTGCTTTTAAGCCTTGTTGGTAATTCAAATGTTTTGGTTTCAAATTTACAATAGTGTGAAAGACGCTTTGAAAACTCCGAAAATCCTTCTTCTACAAATTTAAAATGAGTTTTTCCTAATTGAATTAAAGTAATTTTTACCATGTATCTGTGTATGTTTTAGGCAAAAATTCCTTGATTTTTAAGTAATTTTCCTCCATTTTTTCGCCTCTTTTTCCCCCTAATTTTTTCCAATGCTCCAACATTTTTTCTTTCCTATTTTCGGGTGATGGGTGAGTACTTAAAAATGGAGTAATTTCCTCATCTTGATTGTCTTTTTTTAGTTTATTAAAAAATCCATTTGCTTCACTTGCATCATATACAGTTTCATATAAATAATTTACTGAATATTCATCGGCTTGTGATTCATTGTCTCTACTAAATTTTAAGCCAATTAAGTTTTGAGCTATATCAATTACACTACCTGCATCGCCAAAAACCAAGTTAATTAAAGCAGTTAAACCTAATTGTTTTGCCATGTTATCAATGGCATGACGCTTATCGGCATGCGCAATTTCATGACCCATAACTCCGGCCAACTGTGCTTCATTGTCTAAGTAATTTATAAGTCCCGTAAATACATAAATTTTTCCACCAGGCAAGCAAAAAGCATTTAAAACAGAATCGTTTATAATTTTCAATTCCCAATCAAAATCATCGGCATGGGTAACTTTTCCCGATTTGAGTATTCTTTCTTTTATTAAATTAATTTTATTGTACAATTCTTGATTATCTTTTTCAAGTAAAATCTGATTTTTATACATTAAATCATATTGGTTTTGAGTTTGATTGCCTATTTCTTTATCAATTGATAAACTTATGTAGCTTTTCCAACCATCGCCACATGAGCTAAATACAACCATTAAGACAAATAATATGACTACATTTTGTGTGTTATTTTTCATTTAATTGAGTTTTCTGTTTTTGCAAATTTAGCAACATTATTAATATTATAAATAAATGACTTTTTGCAATGGCATATAGTTTTATATTCGCCACACTTTTTAAAAATGAAAAAACAATATACATTAACAATCATATCCTTATTTTTAAGCTTTCAATTATTTGCTCAATTCGGTAGAATTAAAGGCGTTGTAGTAGATAAAGAAAATGGTGAACCCATTATTTCTTCTAATATAAAAATTTTAGAATTATCAAATACCATTGTTCAAACCGACAATAACGGCATTTATGTAATTACAAAAATTCCTTATGGAAACTATACCGTACGTTTTGCTTTTATTGGTTACGAAACCCAAACACATAAAATTGATATAAATTCTGATGAACCAATTCAATTAAATTTTAGTGTAGTAAAAAAGAACAATCAGTTAAATGAAATTACAGTAAGTGGTGAAAAAGAAAAAGCTCATGAAAATGTAAATATTTCAACCAATATAATTTCACAAAAGGATTTGGCTCGATTGCCAACTTTTGGTGGTGAACCAGATTTGGTTCAATATCTTCAAGTGTTACCAGGTGTAAATTTTAGTGGCGACCAAGGTGGTCAATTATACATTAGAGGTGGTTCGCCTGTTATGAATAAAGTATTGTTAGATGGTTTGATTATATATAACCCGTTTCACTCAATTGGTTTGTTTAGTATTTTTGATGCCGATTTAATTAAAACTGCCGATGTAAGCGCTGGAGGATTTAATGTTCAGCATGGTGGAAGAATTTCAGGTGTAATTGATGTTAGCACTCGCGATGGAAATAGGAAAGAATTCAGTGGTAAAATAAGTATAAACCCCATTACTGCTAAGTTTCATATAGAAGCACCAATTACTAAATTTACCGAAGGAGGTGGTTCTTCTTCTTATGTATTGTCATACAAAACTTCATATTTAGACAAAACAGCACCAATTCTATATAAAAATGCTGATCCTGAAAATGGTTTGCCTTATTCATTCAACGACCTTTATGGAAAATACTCTTTTTCAGGTTCTAATGGAAGTAAAGCTAGTTTTTTTGGATTTAGATTCGATGATAATTCAAAGTTTAATAAACTAAAATATAATTGGAATAATGTTGGTGTTGGTGCTAATTTACTTATTATTCCTGACGGAAGCAGTACTTTAATAAATATTGCAGCTGGATTTTCAAATTATGAAATTAAAATGTTAGAAGACAATGGAAGACCACGTTCTAGCGGAATTAACAGTTTCAATGCTTTATTTGGTTTTACTAACTATTTTGGTAAAGATGATTTGAAGTATGGATTTGAAGTAGTTGGGTTCAATACTTTGTATAATTATTTGAATTCAACAGGTAGAAATATTGACCAAGAAAATAGCAACACAGAAGCTTCAACTTATATAAAATTTAAAAAAATTATTGGAAGTAGAATAGTAATAGAACCTGGGATTAGAGCAGTTTATTACGCTTCTTTATCGGAAAGTAGCATAGAACCAAGAATAGGTTTAAAATATAATGTAAATTCATCTTTTAGAATAAAAGGTGCTGCCGGTATGTATTCTCAAAATTTATTAAGTGCTGTAAGCGATCAAGATGTAGTAAATTTATTTTACGGTTTTTTATCAAGCCCTGATGAAATTTCGAGAAATGGTTCTTTAAAAGATAATAACAAAAAAATTCAAACAGCATGGCATACTGTTATGGGTTTTGAATTCGATATTTTTGATAATAACAAACGTAAATTAAGTTTAAATACGGAAGCATTTTATAAATTTTTCAACCAAATTATTAGCATAAATAGGTATAAAATATATGAAAATGATGCCTCTAATGCGGATAGACCCGACTTGAATAAATTTGATTATATAGCCGAAAAAGGTTTGAGTTATGGTGCAGATGCAACCTTGAAATTTGAAAATAAAAAATTAAATATTTGGGCTGTTTATTCATTAACATATGTTACCAGAGATGATGGTGTAGTTGGTGAATATGTACCTCATTTTGATAGGCGTCATAATTTCAATATTGTTTTCAATCAAAGTTGGGGAAATAAACAAAATCCCAATGCTTGGACTGCAAATATACGTTGGAATTTTGGTTCTGGTTTTCCTTTTACACAAACTCAGGGTTTGTATGAAAAGTTAAATTTTGCTGGTGGTATTAGCGCAAATCCACTAGTTCAAAATGGTAATTTAGGTGTTTATTACGAACAAATAAATACTGGAAGACTGCCTTATTTTCACAGGTTAGATGTTTCTTTATCTCGCAAATTTAATATTAGCAAAACTTCGGTTTTAAATATTACTGCTGCTGCAACTAATGTATATAATCGAGAAAATATTTTTTACTTTGATATATTGAATTACAAACGAATTAATCAATTGCCTTTTTTACCTACTTTAGGCTTTAGTTTAACATTTTAAATAACACAAATAGACAAAAATTTAAAAACCTATTTTGAAGGATTTTTAAAAAAACTTGTATTCAATAACACTGAAAGCATTTAATTTGAATAGCCGTGGGTAGCAACCCACATTTATAAAAGTAAAAAATAAACTAACCCTGTGCCGTATAGTTATCTGCTGGGTTAAATAACAGCCTGAATATTCAACTCCTTCAGAGTTGCGTTATTGGTTAATTTCCAACCACGCATTGCATGCGTGGCTATTCATATTCAATCCTTTTTTTCTGTTTTATTTATTTTATCAATAATTTCAATAGCATAATCCATCAAGTCCATATTTTCATATTCCTTTGAAATAGCAGGATATTTTTTCAATATTTCTTTCAAAACTTTTTTAGAAAGTTGTATTGAACTTCCATTTTCTAAGTTTATTAAATAACCTTTTCCTATTTTTATAAATGAACCAATAACTCCACCAAATTGTCCTGCATCACTCTGTACTGGTGCAATTATGTATGGTCCTGATAAAATACAAGCAGTCATTCCTTGCCAACCGTTAATTGTGTATTTGTCTGAAATATAAAAGTTTTCCCCATCTGACAAACCAACGATTTGTTTCTTAAATTTTTTAAAGGAAGTTTTGTCTTCAGGTACAAGTCTAAAAGTAAATTTACCTCCACCAAACATTGCAATTTCTCCTTTTGTTTGTTCCCTAATGAAAAAACTATCAACCAAAGTAGGACTGTCATTTTTTATTTGTTCAAACGAAAAATAAAAACCTCTTTTCAAATTTAATGTTCTAAAATTTTTGTTTTCAGATTGAGCAGAAAGCCCAAATACTGATAAACCTAACAAGAAAACCAATAATAACTTTTTCATATTTTATATTTTTAAGAATGGCAATTGTAATGAAAATATTTGCATCATTGTTATAAATAAATTGTTTAGTAAATTTAGGCAAAAATTTGAAATAACACCTTACCCCTAATTCTTTTTCAAACTTTCTATTTCTACTCTCATGCTGCGCAGCATGGCCATTATGCTATCCAAATTTAACTCTTCTTCCTTGGTATCGCTCATGTTTAAATTGCACACAAACTCCCAAATTTCAATGAGTGTAGCTGCATGAATGGTATAAGGTTCGTAGTTTTTATTGTCAGAAACTAGTAGTAAGTTATTATCGGTTCTGTAAACACGTTTATAAACTACACCTTCATCGCGGGTAATAAGTACATAAGTGCTGCCATTCCTCATGTCTTTTATCGATTCTACAAACTTTCCAATTACATAACTACCATCTTTTAACGGAGGCATCGAATCGCCTTTAATAGGAAAAGCTCGGTGCTTGCCTATTACCCTAAAAGGCAAATTCATTAATGGTAAACTTTCAATAAATTCAGGGTCGGAATACCCATTTAAATATCCAGCAGAAGCTTTTGCAGTTACTACTTCCACCAAATCATTGTTGTTTTTATCAACCATAATGGGAAACAGAATTCTGTTTTCGCCAACGGTTATAAATGAAGTATTTTCTGTAGTTCGTAAATCGCATTTTACCAAAGTATCAATTGATACATGGAACAAATTCGAAATCTTAATTAAGGTTTCTACTGGCGGGTCGCAGCGTTCTTCTTCATACGAACCAATTTTTGCTCGTGAACTATCTAATGCATTGGCTAGTTGCTCTTGCGACCATTTTTTTAATTGCCTTAAATGCTTAATATTACTTGAAATTTTACTCATACTAAAATATTTAGTACAATATTACTAAAAATATTAGTATAATTGCATACTGTTTTCAACAAACATTTTTACATTGTATGTCTTAGTGGAGATTATTTAATTATTTAATTTGATTACAACTTTTAAAAAATAAATATCTCCACTTTACAATGAAAATAATCTTTCAAATTTTATAATCTTACAATCTTGTAATCTTTCAATTATTTAAAAACATGCAGGCAATAAACCTTTCTCAGTTACTTTATAAAATAGACGAAACCTTACAAAGTCAGTTTGGTTACCAAACATTTTGGATAAAAGCCGAAATAACTGATGTAAAAAAATACGAATCGAAACGTTGGTGTTTTTTAAAACTAATAGAAAAAAAAGACACGGAAATTATAGCTGAAATGAAAGCCACAGCTTGGAGTCAAGGTTATGTTTTTATAGAACAATTTGAACGTTTAACCAAACAACATTTTGCCAATGGATTGCAAATTATTTGCAAAGTAAAAGTAAAATATAGCATCAAATACGGTTTAAGTTTTGATGTGATGGAAATAGATAACAGTTTTGCATTGGGTCAAATAGAGTTGCAAAAACAAGCTACTTTAAAACGCTTGGTTGATGAAAGTAATGGTCAAATTATAAAAGATGATGAACAATATTTTACACCTAATAAACGTTTAAAGTTGCCCATTGTTATTCAAAAAGTTGCATTAATTACTGCTCAAAATTCTGACGGTCAACGCGATTTTAAAAACGAATTGTTGAATAATAATTATGGCTATGCGTTTGAAGTAGATGAATATTTATGCCAAATTCAAGGCGACAATGCTCACGAAAATATAATTAAACAATTTGAGCAAATATTTGCTAGCAATATTCATTACGATTGTGTGGCAATGGTGAGGGGAGGAGGGAGCGAAACCGATTTTAAACCTTTTGAACAATATGAATTAGCTAAGTTAGTTGCCAATTTTCATATTCCAGTTTTTACTGGAATTGGCCATGATAGAAATACTTCCATTGTTGATTTAATGGCACGCCAACTAAAAACTCCTACCAAAGTTGCTGCTCATATTGTTGACCATAATTATATGTTTGAAAATAATTTGTTGTATCAGTTTAACCAAATAGAACAAAACATAGCTTTAAAAATAGATAGGGCCAAGCAGAACTTAGTAAATTTAAAACGATTACTTCAAAGTTTAGACCCTGAAAATGTTTTGAAAAAAGGCTATGCTTTGGTAAAAATAAACAATAAAATTATTAGTAATGCAAATCAACTACAAAAGGGAAATGAAATAGAAACTTACATAAAAAACACTAAAATTGTAAGCGTTATTTCTAGTGTTGAATAAGCATTATTGTCATCCTGAGCGGAGTCGAAGGAGACAATATGCAATATGCAATATGCAATTTACAATAGACAATTAGCAACTTTTAATCTTCCAATCTTTCAATCTTCCAATTAAAAAAAACATGTCACAAGAAATAACATACAGCCAAGCACAACAAAAACTAGAGCAAATAGTATCGCAAATGGAAAACAACGAAATAGATTTAGAAACGCTTTCGGTAAAGCTAATTGAAGCCAAGGAACTTGTAAAGCTATGCGAAACTAAACTTCGAAATATTGAAGAAATTATAAAGTAAGCAGTTTAAAACTTCATTTTGCAAATGCTATTTATTGATCAATTTATCGAAATAAATAGCACCCAAACCATAGGCAATACAATCAAGCCAATCAGCAGTAAAACTCTTACTAAAATGCGGTATTACTAATTCAAACATAATACAGAAGTATAACCAAGCAAATATTATCAAAACTCGATTGAATTTGTATTCGTTGTTTTTTAAAATTCGTTTTCTTTGAATAACTAACGCTATGCCTAAAATGATGGGTAATAAAGTTAAATCGTCTAAGTAATTATCAAAAAAAGATACGTGTATTTTTGCAAATAATAATATGGAGTGAATCATCCATAATAAAATGGCAATGTAAAAATAGAAATATTTGTTTGTAGGAGTCATAAATTATAATGGAAGTGCTAATATTATAAAAGTAACCAAAGTAATTATACCAAAAATTATGGCTTGTCCACTACGAATTGCTTTTTCGATTAAGAAAAGAAACTTGTTATTGTCTGAATTTTTTATTTTTACATACTCAAATAGCAGTGGAACATTTCCCAATTCTTTTTCCAAATCATCTCTTTCTTTCCTGTATTTATAGTCTAAAATACCACCACAAGCGTTACAGAAAGCTTTGTTGCCATCTGTCCATTTATCGCAATGTTCGCACTTTTTTTGGTTTATCATTTATGCGTTGCAATGTGTTACAAAAAGTTCATAAATTCAAAATAAATCAGTAAATTATTTAAAAATATTATTCAATTGAGTTTCTCTGTATTCAAAAATTTGTTTTACTTTTTTATCTACAAATAGCCAGTGTAAAAATGGAGCTAAAATCCAACCTTTTGATAAATAAGTAATCTTATCTGTCATGTGTGTAATACCATTTATTTCCTGAAATGAATGTTCGTGAAACCATTTTTGGTATGGACCAACTATTTGGTTATCGGCAAACTTATAAGGAGGATTCCATTCAGTAATTTCTGTTTTCCAAACAAAAGGAATGCCATTCAGTTTTATTTTATAATCAATTAAAGTACCTTTTTTCATTTCAATAGGTAACGGGGTAAGAATTTTGAAAAACACTTCTTTGGGTGTTAGTTTGTTTAAGTTTTCCGCTTTGCTAAAAAATTCGAAAACTTCACTCAAAGGTTTATTTATAATGGTTGTAGTTTCTAAAATATATTTTTTCATACTAATAACTACAAGTAATACCAGTAGAAGTTTTGAAACCAATTTATATTTTATTCCATCAAAGCAACTATAATCTTGGTGCTGTCGAAGTATCTCCATTTTTAAATGATTTTACACGGTTGTTGCCCTCACCAATCGAATTTGAGAAGTTGGTGAGGACACCAGCTTCGGATAAAAAACTATTTAATTTTCAAAATTGCTTGAACTGCTAAGTGATCGGAAGGATAATAAACTCCATTGTTATCATTGATAATTTGATATTTTTTAAGTTTAAATTTTTTATCAAAAAATATAAAATCTATGCGTTTACATTCATTGCTTTTTACTTCAAATCCAGTAAAAGTACAATCTTTATTTTTGCTTTTAGTAAAACTATCTTTGAAAGGATGAATAGTATAATTTGTAATGCTATTATAAGCTACCGAGTTTGGTTCTGAGTTAAAATCACCAGTTAAAATTACAGCATCTTTGCCAGCTATTTCTGTTATTTTATTTAAAATTAGCTTCGCACTTTCTTGCCTTGCTGTTTCACCAATATGATCGAAATGTGTATTGAAAACAAACAACGATTTGTTATTGTTTTTTAGTTTTACTTTTCCATAACTACAAATTCTGGTAATGGCTGCATCCCAACCTTTACTACCAGCTATTTCAGGAGTTGGCGATAACCAAAAAGTGTTAGTATTTACTAATTCAAACATGCTTTTCTTGAAAAAAACAGCTGAAAATTCTCCTTTTTCTTTACCATCATCTCTTCCACCGCCCACATAAAAATAGTTGGGCAACATGGCTTGTAAATCTAACATTTGGTTATACAAACCTTCTTGAATACAAAGTATATCGGGCGAATATTTTTTCAATAATGAGTCCACTGCTTTGGTTCTTTTGCCCCATTGGTTTACACCATCTACTGCTACATCTAACCTAATATTATAAGTAATTATTTTTATTTGTTGAGCAAAAATTGAATTTGTTCCAACAATAATAAGTAAGAAAATGAAAAGGGAATATTTAAGTTTTAGCATGGTTTAAATATACAAATATTTGAGTAAAATGCTTGGAAATAATTTAAAGAAAGGTCGGCTTTTGAATAAAATCCGTAAATGAATAGGATTTAGCCTCCACAGGAGTCGCAACCTTCTAACGTTTTTGATAACAAGTTACCAAAAATCCCCGAGGGTAAAAAAGCCTGATTTTGACAAAGCGGTACAGCTGTTAATGTAATGGTATTAATTTTTTTCAAATATTACACCGACCTTTCATTGGCAAATGTAGTTTTAAAAATGAAATAAAAGCAATAAAAATTGGCTTTTTGTTGTGATAAATTTGAACAATAATAAATTTTAAATTTGTGATCAGCATGTGAATTTTACAATCTTTAGTTTTTGTTTTGTAATCACATTGAACTGATAATTAAAGAGTTTTGCAGTAGATAATTTAACTAAAAATTATTTACTAAAAAACCTAAATTTTATGAAATCAACTAAAATGATGCTAATAGCATTAATTATTGCTACTACTATTTCAACAATACTTCCATCGTGTAAAAAAGGCGATGACGATCCTATTGTTTCTTTAAGAACTAGAAAAGACCGTTTTACTAATACTTGGACTTTAGTTAAATTAGAAAAAAATGGTGTAAGTCAGGATTTAAATGGGGCAACTTATATTTATAATGCATTCAATAGTGGTAATTTAAATAGAACTGTTGAAGGTTCAATTTTTGGTTATCCAGTAAGAGTAGTTTCCGATGGAACTTGGTCGTTTTTAAACGATGATGAAGATGTGAAAATTATCATATCAAAGGATACCACAATTTACAATATTCAAAGACTTGCTAATAAAGAGTTATGGCTTAAGTGGGTTGATAATGGAGATACTTATTTTTATTACTTTGAAGGATTGTAAAAATTAAAAAAGAGACTGTCTTAAAAGCTTTAAAATGTTTGTCAGTTCGAGCGAAGTCCGATAGTTATCAGACGAAAACTAAATTTTCGCGTTTTCAAAACATTTCTACCTATTGCTCACGATAGTTATCGCATATGCCTCAAGCTAAGAACCACAAAAAAGAGAAACTCCAGAGGAGTTTAATATTAATAGCCCCGAATGAAATTCGGGGTTTAAGGTAAAGGAAAATACAACGAAAATTCCCAAATATTTGCGCAAAGCCAAGCCTTAGGCTTGGCTTTGCGCAAATATTTGGGAATTTTCGTATAAATGTCTGTTTTCATTTTTCAACGGGTTAAAACCCGTTGTTACAAAATGTTTCGTTCCCATGGAACTCAATGTTTAACAATGTTTATAAGAAAAAACCATAAATTAAGTTGACGCACATGTGATAGTTATCGATTCGCTCAATGTGACAAAATGTATAAGACTGTCATTTTTAAACAGCCTCAATTTGTTTTGTTAAATTTTCTCAATTTGTTTTCTAACAAAAAAACCACATTGAAACATAGATTCCATAGTTTAGCACTATGTTTTATCTGTTTCTATGTGGTTCAAAATTATCAACTTATGAATATTATAAGGTTTTAAAGATTGTATTTTTTATTTATACAAAAAATCGTATTTCAATAAATAAATTGGCTCTAAGTGGAATATAGTGGGTAATCAAATTTGAGTTTACTACAAGTAAAG
>JBMOGB010000018.1:0-28671 GCA_049318585.1 Bacteroidia bacterium
GACGTAGCACGCTACGTCTTTTATCCATGAAAGACGTTGCGTGCAACGTCTCTACGAATTCATAAATTACCAACGTCTTATTTGAAGTAGGCGGACAGTATAGAAGAAACATGTAAGGATTTGTGCCCTTCGACTACGCTCAGGGTGACAATGAAAGATGATTTTTGAATGATGGTTGCTGAGTTTGTAGAAGCATAAATGATTCACAAACTGATGCCATCGCTTTAAGCTAAACCACAATTAACTTTTGACTTTCAAATGGTCTTTGGTAGGCTGAGTAGGGATTTGAAATTAAAAATGATTCCGATAGCTACTATCGGAATCAGATTCTTTTTTTTAGCTCATGTCAGAGAATCTACAATTCATTTAAGATTCATTGTAATTTTGTGTATGGATTCGACAGGCTCACCATGACATTGAAAGCAGCGCTAACTTTACGAATAGTGAAGTAAATGGATAAATTTTTAAAAAACAATGGATAATTATTATACCTAAAGTTTTCTTTAGTAAATTCATAATTTAACCAAAACTCCATGGTTTGCTGAATTCTTCTCCCAAACAATTAAAAACCAATATTATATTTAAAACATTGTTTACCGTATTTATTGTTCCAAAAATATAAACGATTGCTTTATTTACAATTAGTTTGTGCCAAATTAATAACCTAGAAATAAATGTCAAAAATGCCATAAAAATGAAAGTTTCAATAATGTTTTCATGGTCAAATAACATTTTAAATAGTTTGAAATTTAATATATAGTGCAATTTGAATAAAACAGGAATAACAAAAAATAAGTTCATTGCATTTACAAAAAATGCAATGAAATTTATAAAGTTTATGGTTTTGAAAGATAAATTACGCATTAATATCATCCTGCTTAAATGTATCCTTCCACAGCCAAAAACATCCTAAACCAAAAATGATTTCACCAATAAAAAACAACCACCAATGGTAAGTAATGGGTTCGTAATGTTTGAATAAAACCAACATTTTTTCTGGTGCTAAATTGTTTTGTCCAAATACTAGTAGTTGAATATAATCAAGGGTAAAACTGCAGATGATAACGAAGCAAGCTAAAGATAAAACTATGTAATGTTTTAGCTTAATTTTTACTTCAAATCCTTTGCTTTCTAACCATAAAACCAAAAAAGTTAAAACTATAAAACTAAGTGAAACGATGCATGGCGCTAAAACAGGGCCAATCCATGGAACGGGTAATAAAAACAGGATATCCCAAGTAAATAATGAGTCCGGCCAGTTTAAAAATATTTTTAAAAATACGTAATAAAATATATCCCAAACACCAAAACTGAATATAAAAAATACAAATCGTTGCGCCTTTGTTCGTCCTGCTAAAAAGCCAATGGCAGCTAGCATAATTATGGTAGCTAACTCACGCCAAAGTTCAACAATAATAATGTTCTTTTTGATGTCTTGTAAGGGAAATTTGAATCCATCAGGATAATACATTTCACGGATATAAATAACCACAGCGGTTTCTAAAAAACCCATGGCAATGCTAAAAATTGTTAGCCAAATAACTGTCTTTTTCATCGTTCAATTACCAATTTAAATTTCTGTTAGTGGCTAGTATTTTTACTTGATTACTCAAAGTAGAATTTTGTAAAAAAGGAACTTTTGCTAAACATTTATCCAACTCATCGTAACCATTACATCTTTGAAAATTATATGATTGCCAAGTGTAATGATCTTCATTCAGCAATATACTATTTAAGTTTAAAAGTAATTTACTTGGCTTAATTACATCGTTTCTGTTCTCATAAAATTTCTTTCCAAATTCTTCTAAATTCCCTTGATTTTCCTTGCTAAATTCATAGTTTAAAATGGTTGGTAAAGCTTGGTAGGAAAGCGAATAAAGATAATCTAAATCGGGTTTTTTATGTTGAAATGTTGCTTGTTCAATATTGAACTCTGCTATGGTTTTATCCCAACTAAATGGAACTGATAAAATCAAAATGATATACCAAACTAATGAGTTGTTTTTGAGTAAATAAAAATTACTTTGTTTGTTAATCAATTTGATGGCTGTAAAAAGCAATCCTGCTAACGTGCAAATCAAAAATACATAGACTCCAATGCGTTTGTAAGTCAATGAATATTCATTGATGTATAAATTATTTTTGTAAGCTGCGCTCAATAACATAATAGCATTTTGAGCAATCCACACATAAGCCAAGGTTTTAAGTGTTTTTTGTTTGGCAAAATTTTGTGTTCCTCTAAAATACCAAATTATGATAGCAATGGCAATAATTATGGAAAGTATTAAACTAAATATTCCCTGGTGAACAAACTCGGCATAAGTAATGTTTACTGGCAAAGCAGTAGCATTAAACAAAAACTGTAAGTCCAAAATATTTACTAAAAGCAATAGTAAATTCAACAAACCCAACATAACAACACCTGTTTTAAACTCGGTTTCTTCTTCTATTTCATTTCCTAAAAATGTGTAAGATTCAAAATTAGACTTGGAAATATTTAACGGCAATGTTCGTTCATATATGGAAAGAACTGCTAAAATTCTCGGACGGAAAAAAGCATACATTAACACAAATGAAATGGAATAGAAAAACAATAAATGGAAAGATAAAAACTTAAAATTGAATTGCTCTATAAAATATCGAAATGTTACATTGCTAGCTTGATATAAAGTAATAAATAATGCAAAAACAACAATACTGCTTAAATAAATAATTATCTTTTTTCGTATCACATTGTTTGCAGGCGATTCTTTAAAGTATTTCATTTTAGCTCTTCTAACAATCTCTGCTAATGAAGTAAAATAAGAAAATGCCACATGAAACAGACTTGTTAATACTGATTGTTGTTTTAAATTGATAGAAATTGACAGGAAAGTAAGTGAAATAATATTAGCAATGACAGTTAAAAAATGGCCATTTACAAAAGCAAAAACTGAACTAAACAACGCGCCAAAAGCAAATAATAGCGCCAGTTTGTTTTGTAAATAATGCTTATTTGAAATAAACAAACTAGTTAATAAAACTAAGTTTAGGAGTAATACATTTACACCAATTCCTTGTTGGTATAATAAAAATGTGTAGCATACCGATGCAACTAAAATAAAGATTCCGTTTTTCATGATTTTTTATGTGATTGTTTGATAAAATTGTTTTAAATTTATTTGATTATTTTTGGTATAAATCCATCTCTTGACTCTGTAAATGCTTTGATTAAACCTAAATCGTCAAAGCCAAAAACCGAGAGTATTAATTGGAAAATGGTGATGTAAAAAAGCGCAATTCCGAAACCCAACAGCAGGTTGTTTGCAACGCTTTCGTTTTTTAAAACCGAGGTTTTTATATGGTATATAAATAATGCTGAGAATAGGAAAACATTGATTACAGGCGAGATGAGAATTAAGCCAATAACTGGAATTCCTGAAAGTAAAAAACCAATTTGACCTAATTGAATGGAAGTAATAAAACTTAAAAATACAAGCGCAATCAGCAATCCATTTGTAAAAACAGATGTTTGAACTTGATGCTTAAAAAATCGCAAACAAATACCAACAATTCCAATGGTAGTAAAGTAAAAAATAGCCATTTCAAGTAAATGTTGGTTATTGAAAATTCTAAAATTATCATCACCTCCCCATGAATCTGGGCCTTGTTGGTATATTTCAGTTGCATTTATATTAAAACCAATTATTGGAGCTATTATTGAAGTGCCAAAAAGTAAAAATAGCCAAGGTTCTTTTTCAGTTTCAAATGTTGTATTCTTTGAGTCTATTAGTTTTGCTATAAATTTTATAAGTTTATAGATTACCCAAATAATAAATATGGGCTGAATGAGTAAAAATGGTGCGACTAGTAGTATCATAGTTTTGTTTGTTTTAAAAGTACTTTCAATTTCAAAGTGAATAGGTAAAAAAATATAGTTTATCTGTTAATTAATTTTTCGAGCGCATTTAGGTGTAATTTAAAAGCTATTTTTCCCTCTTTTGTTACTTCAAAAGTGGTATTTGGTTTTTTGCCTACAAATTGTTTGCTTACACTTATATAACCTTGTTTTTCTAACCCAGTAATATGGCTTGCCAAATTACCATCGGTTAAATTCAAAAGCTCCTTCATGTTGTTAAAGTCCACTTTATCGTTTACCATCAATACACTCATAATGCCAAGTCTGATGCGGTTTTCGAAAGCTTTATTTAAATTGTCAATATCAATTTTCATGTTTTTTAGTTTATAAAAATTGATCAGTTAGTTTTGATTACGTTCGTATTTTACATACATACCCAAACCATAAACAATATGCATTAAGCCAAATCCAATGCTCCAAAACAAAAGCCCATTTGCCACAAAAAATGCTGCTAATAATCCAAGAATAATTTCAATAATTCCTAATTGAAAAATGTCGTTGTAAGTGAATTTGCTTACATTTACCAAAGCCAATCCATAAAAAATAAGCGTGGCTGGAGCAACAAAAATAAACTGATGATGATAAATCAATAACAAGCAAAAAATGCCACCTGTTGCCAAAGGAACCATCATATTTACAAAAACTCTTTTGGTTAAACTGTTCCAAATGGTTTCACCTAATTTTTGAGCTTTTTTATGGCTTAACCACAAGCTTGTTGCTAATGATAAACTCAAAACCAATACGGCATCAAGGAAACAAAACTGAGTAAAGTTAAATCCAAATAACTCGGTAGGAGTGGTGAAATTTCCAGTTTCATATTGCATATTATTATCCAAAGAATTGAAATAATAAATAAACCCAGCCCCAATCAATGCAAAAATACCAGCAAAAACTCCTGACAAGCCGCTTAACGAAACAAACTTGGTGCTGCGTTCCATTAATTGTCTGATATGTGCTAAATCGTTTAAATTATTCTCTGAATTACTCATAATTAAAAGTACTTTGTATTGCAAAGCTAAAAACTCAATTGATATAATCAAGTTAATTACTAAAATTTATTCAATAAATTCTAGAAATCAGCTATTTAAAATATTGGCAGTAAAAATTGTAATAAACTAATAAGTGTTTATAGAAATAGTTCCAGGTTTAGGAAATACTCGAACAGAACCAGTGCCAGCAATAGTAGCTGAACAAATATTAGCTGATGTAAGAGAGGTAATTGTGTATGTTCTAATTCCTATAGAACTATAAACGGGACTGTTAAAAACATAAGGACTTGATGTTATTCCATTCACAGTAACTGGAGTTGTTCCATCGGTATAAGTTATGTTCCATGGACCTGAATTACCTGTAAAGGTTACTGTTAATCTTCCAATACTTGCATTATTTATACAAATGGAATCGGTTCCACTAATGGTGGCAACAAGGTTTGGTAAAACTATAATTCTATATTTAGCGGTATCTCCTAAGCAGCCAGTTGGACCAATTTCTACCACTCTTAAAGTATCGGTTCCTGAAACACTTCCATAGTTAATTAATATACTATCGGTTCTTCCACTAATGGTTGTAATTGTACCCAATCCGTTTTTTAACGACCAACTATAAGTAGATCCAACACTTGGGGTTACATCATATTTCATATTGGTTGAATTTGTACAAACAGTTTGAGTTTGTGCATCAGTTTTACCAATAAAAACCAGAAAGATTAGACTTAATAATAGTAGTATTTTTTTCATTTTGAAAGCTTAAAAATGTTAATTTTTAAAAATGCAATGTCATACAATAAAATGACATAATCAAATATATTATTTTTACTAATAATGGCTTATACCAGAAGAAACTGGTTTTGGAAATACAGTTATGTTTCCATTTCCACTTAAAACAGCAGGACAACTTCCGGTAGCACTGGCATTGGTTAAACTAAATGTTCTAATTCCAGCAGTTGAATATACAGGTGAATTAAAAATATAAGGATTTGCAGTTATACCAGTAATAGAAACTGGGGTTAAACCATCGGTATAAGTAATGTTCCAAGGGCTAGTTCCTGTAAATGTTACACGAAGTCTGTTTGCACTTAAATTATTTACACAAATAGAATCAGTTCCACTAATAAATGCAGTGATGTTTGGTAAAATGATTACAGCTAATTTCATTGTATCGCCCAAACAACCAGAAGGCCCTGTTTCAACCATACGTAAAGTATCAATACCAGCTGTTGAACCATAAGTGATTAAAATACTATCGGTTCTTCCAGCAATAGGAACAATAGTTCCTAAACTGTTTTTAAGCGACCACGAAAAAGTAGATCCAGCACTTGGTACTACATCATAAATATTGCCACTTGAACCTGCACATGTAGTATCGGCTTGCGCAAAAGTTTTTGTATTGCCAAAGGCAACTAATAAAATAATAAAACCAATAATTTTTTTCATAATATGTATTTGAATTGCTGTTATTTTAGTAAGCTTGAATAGCAGGTGTAGTAAAATTGGGTCTTATGTAAAGTACATAATTGGTTGGTATTGCTGCTAAAGTTGCAGTAGCATTGCCACTTGCATAACTTCCAGGAGCAGGATTATTAGAGGTAGCACTTACGTTAGATGCAAATCCTGTAACTACTAAATAATAAGTTCCAGCCGATAAACCAGAAGAAGGAATGGACGAAATAGAAATTACGCCCAAAGTAGTTGGTAATGTTACGGGAACTCCAAGCACATTTGTGCCACTTGTAGAACCACTTCTTAGTTCAAAAGTAATAGCAAATTCACCCAAATTACTTGCACCACCAATGGCAGAAAAATTAGAAACAGTGAGTGTTTTAGTTCCAAGAGTTGCTCCCAAACAAATGGTGTCGTTTGTTCCTAACGATACAACTGGTTTTGGATAAACATCTATTGGTTTATTTACCAAACTACTGGTACAGCCGTTTAAAGTTTCAAAAGCTTTTACAGTATCTCTTATCATGGCAGCAGTTGCGTTTCCCCAAGTGGTAGTAGTGTTTCCAACTCGTGAGCCACCACCATCAACTTTTGATGACGTGCTACCAGAACCTAAAGTTAAACTCCAAGTTACTACAGAGGTTGCGTTCACAGTGGTGTCAATTCTAAAACCATTTGTATTACCATTCCAAGCTTTTTGATTTTGAGCTTGTAAGTTGTAAAATGTGCCCAATAAAATAATCGCTAAAATTATAATTGATGCTAACTTATTTGTTATGTTTTTCATTTTTATATGAATCAATTTGGAATAATTGTTTGTGCTACAGGATATGATTTTATAATACTTTGAACGTTTGTTCCCGTTTCATTATAAGCTCTTCCTCTTGCTGCATTACTTAAATTATTGTTGTCAGCACTAAATCTAAATGCATATATTTTATAATAATAAGTTGTACCACAAGTAAAAGCAAAAATATCAGTATATGCAAGTGTTGTTGAAGAATTAATATTGGATACAACTGTTGCTGTTCCAATAATACTGCCAATTGTATAAACTATATTATCCGATGGATATGTAAATGAATTAATTGTGTTTCTTAAAACAATGTATCCAGTAGTTGAATCGCTAGGATTTAAATCAGTACATACACTCCACGACAAATTTGTTTGAGTAAAATTAGCATTAGCAGTAATGGTATTTAAAGTAGGACTATTATAAATTGGTTGCCTGAGGCTGCGCCAATAGTTTTGGTTAGTAGTTGAGTCAATAGACCTTTTATTTGGTAACCCTTGAGTAATGTAGTTTGAACCTTTACTAGAATATAATGTATCACTAGTTCCTGAAATGTAATCACTTAAATTAGCTCCTGGACAAACTGAAACATTGTCACCAGAAGAAATGGTACTTGAAAGATTTAACTTATTTGTAGATACTATAGAATCAAATTGATTTCCTGAATTAGTTATTGTTGATTTATGACCTATTGCATGAACATGATTATTGCTTGAATCTTTTATTTGAATAATGTCGCCACTACCTCCAATTGACAAAGTAGAACCAGCCCAAGTTGGAGCTGTTCCAAAATTTCCACCACTAAAATAACCGCTTAATTGAGCATGAACTTCTAAATATCCATCTGTAGAAATAGTATCCAAAAGCCTACTAGTAGATGAAAATGAGGAGCGTAATCTATGCCAAATAACTATAATTGTACCTGCTCTTAATTTTGTCCAAAGTGTAGTATTTGCGAAAGTTATTTCATTTTGCCAATTTGTTTGAGTTGTATTGTTATCTCTTAAGGTGTAATTTCTTAAATCTGTATTGTCTGTTATAACCAAAAGTTCAGTCCATTCGTCTCTTGTATCCGCTGAATTATAATATTCACTCACCACTATATTTTGAGAAAAACAATTACTTGTATACAAAAAATAAAAAAAACAAAAAGCCAATTTATTTAGCCATTTTCTAGTTCCAATTATTGAAAATAATTTATTAAGTAACACTTAGCAAATTTGCCAATGTAAACTGACACTAATATTTACAAAATATTTTCAAATTGTTATTTTTAAACATATACAAAAGCAAAAAAACCACTTATTGCTAAGTGGTTTTCTCATAAATTGCTATATTTTCTTATTTCAAACTTTTCAAAACATTGATAGCATTTTGATTATTTGGATTGTACTCTAAAGCTTTTTTATACATTGCTTTGCAGTCAGTTAACATATCTTTTTGATAATAATAAGATCCTAAATAGTCGTAAGCTAATGCAATATTTTTAGATAAACTTGCTTTGAATTGATTAAATTTTACAGTGTCGGCAGTTGATATTTCAATGTACTTTTCAAATAATTCTTTGGCAGTAGTTTTCTTCCATAATGAATCAATTGAAGCATTTACTACAGCTCTTTGAAACCAAGCATCGCCATAAGTTGGTAGCGCATTATTTACTTTTAAAAATGCAGTATCAGCTTTTTCAAGCATTTTAGCTTTACTGTAATAATTACCCATATTATAATTGTCTGTTACTGTAATTTTTTTAGCAGTATTCAAATATTCTTCAAAAGTAATTGCAGCCAAGTCATACTTTTTTTGCTTATCATATATTTTGGCTATTTCTATTTTTATTTCTGTTTTGTTAGCATTCATCGACAATGCTTTGTTTAAATTAATCAATGCCAAACTATCTTTTCCTGGTATTTTTGATTGTAATTTACCTAAATATTCATAATCACTTTCAGTAATTTTTTCAGGTGCTATTTTACTCATTAAAGTTTCTAAAGCAACCAATCCTTTTTTAAATCCTTCTTGGTCATTCTTTAAATTACTGGCTTCGTAACTTGCATATGCATATAATCTATTAAGGTAAATATTGTTGGTTTTATCAGTATTTTTTGCTTCTTCAATGTTTACTAAAGCTTCTGCATATTCTTTAGCTCTAAACAAAATAATGGCAAAACGCATTTGATTAGCAGAACTTACTTCCGAGTTTTTTAAATAGTTTTTGTAAGATTCTTTTGCCAAAGCAAATTTACGTTGAACTGAATAAAATTCTGCTTGATTTTTAAACGCTGTAGCATAATTAGGATCTTTGGCAAACGCTGTATCCAATGCTTCTTTAGCTACTTGTAAGTTTTTTACTCTAATCCAAATCAAAGCAATTTTTGCAAATGCTTTTGGTCTGTTAGGATCATGAATAGTAGCTCTATTATAAAAAGTAGCTGCCTTACTACCATCTTGCATTTCTAAATACACATCGCCAGCAGTAGTTAAAACATCGTATTCAGTTTTCGAAAATTTATATGCCTCTTCCATTAATGCCGATGCTTGAGCAAGTAATTTTGTTTCACCTGCTATCATTCCGCTAGCAATAGCTACTAAACCTTTGGCATTATTATATTCACCATATTTATCTTTGCATAATGCAATTGCTTTATCAAACTGAGCTTGAGCTTCTGCGGTTTTGCCATCTTCTAATAATAATTCGCCTAAACCAGCATATAATTGAGGAGTTTTTGGTGCTGCCGCAATGCCTAAATTATAAGTAATAAAAGCCGAATCTGGCTTAAATAAATTGTTATACGACTGGCCTAAATAATAATAAGCTTCGCCATAGTAAGGTTCCTTTTGAATTAATGTGCTAAAAATATTTCTTGCACTTTCATATTTTTCAAAGTCTAATGCTTTTAAACCATCGTTTAAAGGTTGCGCTTTTAAAGCGGCACTTACTAATAAAATTTGTAATAATAAAATCAGTCGTTTCATGTTTGTTGTTTTTGTTTGTAAATTAAATATTTTCTAGTCAATAAATATGCCATAAGACAAATGAAATGTTAAATTACTGCGATATATAACCATAACTTAACATTCAGACGTATTTTTATATTTTTAAACCCAACCATTCTTTAGCAGTTTTATATAAAACTTGCTCTTTCTGTTCGGTGGTTAGTTCCTTCA
Organism: Bacteroidia bacterium; assembly: GCA_049318585.1. Taxonomy (GTDB): domain Bacteria; phylum Bacteroidota; class Bacteroidia; order UKL13-3; family UKL13-3; genus JAAFJM01. Next base: position 10,295 of record JBMOGB010000018.1, read on the forward strand.
TTTCTTCTATAAATTTTCCATGTTCCAAATCGCCAAGCGGAAACGGAAAATCACTGCCCAATGCTATTTTATTGGCACCAAACATTTTTATCAAAAACCTAAATGTTTCGTCATCGTGCACCAAGCTATCAATATAAAACTTGTCGATATAAGTTTTAGGATCACTAATTTTATGCACGTTACACAAATCTGGTCGCGCATGAAAAGCATGACTAATTCGTCCTAAAGTTTGCGGAAAGCAACCACCACCATGTGCAAATAACACACGCAGTTTTGGAAATTTATCGAAAATTCCACCAAAAATTAAACTACAAATGGCCAAACTTGTTTCGGCTGGCATGCCTATTAACCAAGGTAAAAAATAGTTAGGCATTCTATCCTGACCCATCATATCCCAAGGATGAATAAAAATGGGCATATCAGCTTTTTCGGCAGCAGCAAAAAACGGATGATAATATTCATCGTCTAAATTGCGGTGTTCTATGTGAGTTCCTATTTCTACACCTGCCAAATTTAATTCGTATTTGCAACGCAATAATTCTTCAATGGCTAAGTTCACATCTTGCATGGGCAAAGTAGCCAAGCCTAATAAGCGTGTTGGATTTTCCTCACAAATTTTTGCTAAATAATTATTGTAATATTTTGCCCAATCGTGGGTATGTTCGGCTTTAGCCCAATAATAAAACAAAACAGGAATAGGGGAGAGTGCCATGATATCAACGCCATGTTCGTCCATGTGCGCAATAATGCGTTTTGGATCCCAACACAAATCGTCAATGGTTCTAAAAAAAGTGCCATCCGCTTTCATCATATTTGCCCGTCCTGGCTGAAAATGATCGAGGTAAATAAACTCATCGCCATAACCATATTTGTCTTTTAGGTTTGGCATAAATTCAGGTAAAATATGTGCGTGAACGTCTATTTTCATTGGCTTATTTTAAAAATTTAGCAATTATTTCTAATTGATAAATTCCCGCAATAATAAGTTTATCTCAGCAAATATTTGAATGATTTTTGGTTTGTAATTGGCAGCTGGCTTCTGGCGGCTAGCTTCTGGCAATTTACAACTTTCAAAGCTAGTTTAAGTGTCAGCTTCAGCTATAATAATATATTTGTATTGAAAAAAGTTATATAGAATTGTAAACTTGAAAGTTATTATTTTACATAGTCTCTCACTTTTATTTTTTCAGGGTGCTTGGTATTTAGTTTTACTAACATATCTTTTTTATAAATTTCGCTATAAAAAGCATAGTAATGGCACTTGTTCCTAGATTTAATATATTTTAATTGGGGAGAGTTAATCGCATTATCACACGAAGATTCCATAATTTTATTTGAGTATTTACCACATATATACATTTTGATGTAGGGAATATAGCTAAAAGGGTTATTAGTATTAAAATTTACGAATGACCTTGACAGGTTTTTAATAGTATATTTATAGTTAATAAACTGCGGTTCAAGAAAAAACACACTATAATAATGGTCTCCACCACTAGCACCAAATGAATATTGTCCTAGTGCTAAATAAAAAGTAGATTCAGAATAAACCTTACCAAATGTTGAGCCTTGCAAATACGTAACATAATTGTAAGGCTTTTCCTTTACATTTACCTTATATATCAATAATTTTACTTTTTTATCGTATGAAATATTTGACCATTGAATTTTTTTAGATTTAGGTAGTTGAGTTAAATTTAATGAATCGTTTTCGAATATACAAGATGAAATGTTTTCTAGTGATAATGTATAGTTTGTTCGATTGTTAGGAAATTCTGATTCTAACATTTTTCCAATATCATTGAATCTAACATTTCTTTTATAAAATCTACTAGTTAACCCTCTATTTGCAATTGCTTTTCCAAAAGATTTCTTTTGTTTTTTATAAAAAATATTTTTTTCATCCATATCGTTTTCATCCAATATATTTTCTTTACACCTTTTAAAATCCATCATTATTTTATCATAGTTTTTGATGTAATATTGATTCAATATTACATTATCAATCATTTCAAATGCTGGAAATAATATAGGTTCTTTTTTTTTTGATTGATAATTTGTAACGACATACATTGAGCTGTCTCGTATAAATGAATCAACCCGAAAGTCATCATAAAACATGCCGTAGTTCAAGTTACAAATGTTTTTGTATTCATAATATTTTTCCGAACAACTTGACAAACAAATTAATGCTACAACAAGCAATAAAAAACAGTTTGTTTTTAAGCGAATTTTTTTCATACTTTCAGTGTAAAAATGGTATTTTAAATGGTAAATCAACAAACCAAATCTACGTAATTATATTTGTTTGAACATTTATTTTAAATTTTTGAGATTTTCAATAAAAATCCCTTACAAAGCCAAAGTCTCCGCATTTCTATTTATCAAACAAATTCCATCCATTTCTGTTGGTTGCTCTAGACCAATTAATGCTAAAATGGTGGGTGCTAAATCGGCTAATTTTCCATTATTTAGATGGTGCGTATGTTCAGTTTCTACTAGTATACAAGGCACTTCGTTGGTGGTATGCGCTGTATTGGCCGAGCCATCATCGTTCAACATAAATTCACCATTTCCATGGTCGGCAGTAATTAAAAACGAGTAGCCGTTTTTTAAACCTTCAGGAACAATGCGTCCCAAACATTCATCCACTTTTTCTACTGCTTTTATTTCGGCACTAATTATTCCTGTATGTCCCACCATATCAGGATTTGCAAAATTCACCACCATAAAATCAGCTTCGTTTTTGGCTATTTCATCTAAGGTAAATTGGCAAACACCTTCGGCATTCATTTCGGGTTTAAAATCGTAAGTGGGAACATCCTTTGGCGATGGAGCCATGTGGCGAGTTTCACCAGTAAATTCCTTTTCTTGTCCGCCACTAAAAAAGAAAGTTACATGCGGGTATTTTTCAGTTTCGGCTATGCGAACTTGCTTTTTATTATGGGTTTCCAACACTTCACCTAAAGTATTATTCAACTCAATATCGGCAAACATTACTTCTACGTTTTTAAAGTTTTTATCGTAAGCAGTCAACGTAATATATTTCAAAGGCAATTTTTTCATTTGCTGTTCAGCAAAATCTTCTTGCGTTAAAGCTTGCGTAATCTCTCGGCCTCTATCGGTTCTAAAGTTAAAACAAATTACTACATCATCAGGGCTCATGGTAGCTAATGCATTGTTGTTTTCATCTACACAAACCAATGGTTTTAAAAATTCATCCGTTTCACCAGCATCATATTTTTGCTGAATAGTAGCTAACATATCGTTGGTTTTTTCACCAGTTCCATTTACCAATAAATCGTAAGCTAGTTTTACCCTGTCCCAACGTTTATCGCGGTCCATGGCATAATAACGACCAATAACACTTGCTAATTTACCATCAGTTTTTTGTAAATGATCTAATGTGTCTTTTAAATATTTTACCCCATTATTCGGGTCCGTATCGCGGCCATCGGTAAAGGCATGAAGGTAAAAATTACTAAAGTTATTATCTTTAAAAATAGAACATAATCCTTTTAAATGATTCAAACTGCTATGCACGCCACCATCGCTTAATAAACCCATTAAATGGATTTTTTTATTGTTGGTTTTAGCGTATTCAATGGCATTTTTTAGCACAGGAATTTCCGCTACTTTATTTTCTCTGAACATTTTATCAATCAAAACCAATTGCTGATAAACTACTCTACCCGCACCAATATTCATGTGCCCAACTTCGCTGTTACCCATTTGCCCTTCGGGCAGTCCAACCCATTCGCCACAAGTATGCAACAAAGCATGCGGATTGTTTTTTATTAAATGATCAAAATTAGGAGTATTGGCTAATTCAATGGCATTTCCAGGGTATTTGGTTCCTTGTCCCCAACCATCCAATATCAAAAGTATTACACGTTTGTTCATGTTGCAATTAATTACAATTTTAGTTATTGAACAAGAATATTTGTTACCTATTTTTTTGATTGTTGAATTGTCAGATTGATAAATTGTTGAATTGTTAGATTGTTGAATTATTGAACTGTATAAAGAATAAAAAATATATTCAATGCGTACAAAACTTTTAACTATATCTTTTTGGTAATTTTTAGCAAAAAAAATGAGGAAAAAGCCATTTCCTCATTTTTTTCAAAATTATCTTTTGCCAATTGCTTATTGCCAATTGTCAATTAATTCACAATCCATTTACTGGTATATGACTGTTCGTTTTGTTGTACTTTTATAAAATAAATTCCTTTTGCCAATTCCGATGAATTTAATTCAATATTATGTTCACCAGCTGCATAGTTATTATTTGTAAAATTTTTAACAAATTTACCACTCAAATCATATAAATTTATATTGATGTTTGATTTTGAAATATTGGTAAAAGTAAGATTAGACATTCCATTAGTTGGGTTTGGGTTTATTGAAATATTGAAAGAAGTGTTTAATTCTTCTACATCAATTGAAAATTCACCAATTTTTATGTCATCAATATAAGTATTATTTCCTCTACGTGCCTGCATTTCAAAACGAACCCTAAAATTATTATATGTTTTATAATCTGTAAGGTCTAAACTTAAAGTTTTCCATTGAGCTGCAGTTGGAACAAATGGGCCATCTGATTTTACATCGGCAGTTTCCATATCAGTTACAGTATAAACTTTAGCTAAAATTTCAGTTCTACCATAATTATTTGAAACAAACATATTTATTTGATCAGCTGAACCTCCTAATCTTTTTGCATGTGCAATTTTAAAAGTTAAAGTAGGATTTGCAAGTGAAGTGATATCAATATTACTAGTATGAAAAGCATCGCGAGTATTTAAAATACTGGTTATTCCGTTATCGTATGCATTAAATTTCATGCAAGAACCATCGTTGTAACCAACTTGATAATTGGTTTTCCATCCAGTTGTTGGGTTCATAAAATTATCTATTTCAAAGCGATCTAATTGTTCGTTAAAATTTATCAAAACAGGTGCTTTTATAATTGCAGAAGTTAAGGGTTTGTATGTTCCATCGGCATTGATACCAGCTGCACTTAAATTGGAAGTTGAATAAATATTTGCTCTGTAAGTATTCATCTGGCTTTTCATTCTAACAGATTGTCCAGCTGTGTACATATTCATACAAGTTCCATCGGCATAATCCATATAATTTTTTACGTTATCGGGCAAATCAGGAACATCGTTTGTGCAAGAATTTTGAGAAGTTGGGCATCCGTTTGTAGATGCTGCAACTGGTGGTGTATCGCAAATTTGATCACCTTGATTAGCACAACTGCTTGAAGTTCCGCCAACACAACCACCTTGAAATGGATGATACAAACCACACCAATGTCCGGCTTCGTGGGTAACAGTTCTTCCTGCTTGCCCCGTTTGACCCAAGCCAATATTTCCTAATTGATCTGCTCTAACAATAATTCCATCTGTTGATGGTTTTGAATTACGAGAAAAAGGAAATTGAGCATATCCAAGTATAATTGAGCCAGAAGGAGCACTTGAACTATTGATGATATTTACAACCCAAATATTAAAATATTTATTGCTGTCCCAATAAATTAACTGCTTAGTTGCATCAGTTCCATCTATTGTTTCTGTAGCATTATAAATTCTATTTACTCCATCAGTTGGTTGTCCATTTGGGTCAACTTGTGCTAATCTAAATTCTATTTCAGCATCTACCGATCTGGTATCGGTACTTGTACCTCCATTAGTTCCAGTTTTTTTTCTAAAATCTTCGTTCAATACACGAATACAATCATTAATTTGTGCTTGTGTAATATTCTCTGTCGAATTTTTGTGAATAATATGAAATACAACTGGAATATAAATAACTGTTCCAGCTTTTGCTAAGCTGAAATTATTTGCATATTCACGCGCAATTTGGTTGCCGCGCTCTTCTTCTATTTTTAAAAGTGGTTTTTCTTGAATTGCTTTTACATACAATTCATCGGTAAAACAAGGTACAACTGATTGAGCAAAACTATTTATAGAAAACAATAAAAATACTAAACTAAAAACTCTCTTCATTTACAATTATTTAAGGGTGTAAATTAAGTCCATTTTTTTTGAATAATAAAAAAACCTTTGTTTGGCTTATGTAAAATAAAAATCAGGTGTTAAAGTTGATAAGTGTTTATTTATTTAAGTTGCAAAGTGTTGAAGTTGTAATAAATGGTTTCGAATTCCATTCAAATTGATAGGAATACATTTTCGAATTTTGTATTTCGAATTTAACAATAAACTTTGTTCAGTAAATAATAATCAAGTAAAACAATGGCAGCCATTGCTTCTACTATAGGAACCGCTCTTGGAACTACGCATGGATCGTGGCGACCTTCTGCTTTAAATTCGATGTTTTCGAACGAAGTATTTACAGTATTTTGATTTTGTTTGATGGTAGAAACAGGTTTGAAAGCAGCTTTAAAAACTATGTCCATTCCATTACTTATGCCACCTTGAATGCCACCGCTGTGGTTAGTTTGCGTTGCAATTTGTTTGTCGTTGATTGCTTCAAATACATCATTATGTTCGCTTCCTTTCATTGTAACACATTCAAAACCACTTCCAATTTCAAAGCCTTTGCAAGCATTGATACTTAAAATTGCCTTACCTAATTCTGCATGTAATTTATTAAAAACTGGCTCGCCTAATCCAACTGGAACTCCTTTACAAACACAAGTAATAATGCCTCCAACTGAATCGCCTTCGGCTTTTATTTGCTCAATCAGCACAATCATTTTGTTGGCTGTTTCTGCATCAGGACAACGAACGATATTGTTTTCAATTTCAGAAAAATTTATATTTTCAATTGCTTTTTCTAATTTGATGGTATGAATTTGCGATACAAAAGCATGAATAGAAATTCCAATATTATTCAATGCCATTTTTGCAACCGAACCAGCTAAAACCCTTGATACTGTTTCGCGTGCCGATTGGCGTCCACCACCTCTATAATCTCTTATTCCGTATTTTTGTTCGTAAGTATAATCGGCATGTGAAGGTCGGAAAACATTTTTTAAATGATCGTAATCTGCTGATTTTTGATTTTTGTTTTTAACAATAATGGTTAATGGTGCACCAGTAGTTTTTCCTTCAAAAATTCCGCTCAATACTTCAAAACTTTCGTCCTCATTTCTTTCAGTTGTAATTTTCGATTGACCTGGTTTGCGTCTATTTAAATCGCTTTGAACCAAATCAAAATCGAACAAAATATTTGGCAAAATTCCGTCAATTACAACGCCTAAAGCAATGCCATGACTTTCGCCAAAAGTGCTTATTTTAAAAATATTTCCGAACGAGTTTCCTGCCATAATTATTGAGCAATAATAAAGATTTATTGAATAAAAAATGGGATTGATTATTTAGTAGATATTAGGGCAATAAATAATGATTTGTTATTTGTTTATTATGTTTTGTTTTAACTTTTACTAATTCAGTAATTCATACATTTTAGCATATTACTAACAAACGATTCTCGTCATTTTTTTCCTTTGGTGCACGGTGAACACATGGAAGTACTATACTTTCAGGATGATCAATTGCTAGCCTCCATAAATGGCCTATGCCAAGGCTTATGGGGTTTGAATTAGGTTTAGCTTGATAGTGTAAATCAAAGAAATGCTTTTTTAAAAATGCTTCAAAACCTTTATCTGTTCCACTATATAGTTTTTTTAGTTCATTTCTAATTTGGGGAATAAGTACTTTTTGTTGGGCTTGTAAATTTGGTAATATTTCGCTCGACTCGCCAAAGTAAGTGCATAAAAAGGTATCTATTGGTATTGGAGAACGATCAACGTGAAAAGAGTAAACATCGGTTGGGAAAAACGGGTAGGCATCATCTCTCTCATAGCACTTTATTATATTAAGATTTGGAGATGCGCCATGCGCCTTTAACATTTTTAAGTCATTTAAAATAATTTCACGCGCAAGCTCCCCTTTTTCTGTTAATTGAAGTTCAAGAAGTTCTTCTTGGTCTATTTCAACTATGTTTTCGGTTAGTGCTACTTTTTTTACTATTTCCGAAAAATCACCTTTTAAATTTCGAGTCCAGCAAATTGCATTAATATTTCCCTGAAAAGGTGTGGAAACAAGGTCATGAAAATTCGTGACATAGTGAATTTGATTATCAGAATGTGATAAATTTATCATAATGTTTTAAAGTATAAAATAATTTATCAAAAGTAATAATATTCAACTATTAAATAAAACAACAATTAAATTTGATATAATTAGCAAATATGCAAAGCATGAAAAGCTGTTGTAGGGTATGATGTTTTTAAATCAACAATTGAAATACAATACCAACCGATAAAACATCAAATTTTTTTCTGTTTTTGAATATAAACAAGTTTGAGTTTATAAATGCTAAAATGGGTAAATTTTTAAAGTTAAGTCATTTACTTTAGGCGTTTTATTGCCAACTTTAGTCTAACCAATTACTATTTAAATCAATAAGCTGCTTTAAAATTATACAAACTCAAACTGCTTTTTTGTTTTCCAAATAAAAATAACACATAAACCATGTTTAAACTAATTAGTTGGTAAAACAAATGCAAGCAGATTTCATGTTAGTAACATGTTTGTAAAAGACCCAATTGTATAATTATTCCACCAGTTATCATTCCATTATGCTGCTAGTCATTTGAACTATTTAACATATGCAATTTTTTGATAATTTGCATAAAAATTCAACCATAAAAAATGATTTCTACCCAACAGAAACAAGCATCTTCGCTAGTTTTTAAATATATTTCAAGTTCAATTGTGCTTTTATTGCTTACCATAAATTTAAAAGCACAAGTAGTTGCAAATGATTATAAATTATTACCTGTCAATCAAATTAAAAGCGATTCGTTTAAAACATTAGTTGGCAACAACAGGTTGCAGTTGTTCAATGAGTTAAAGTTATTGGTTAACAATACTGAATCAACTGTGGCAAACAATATTCAAAGCAATTTAGTAGGTGCTAAACCAACTACAATAGCAGAGTTGGTTTTTTTATTGGGTGAACCCAATTTAATTATTCAAAACAGTAAATATCAATACAATTTAGTGAGCAGTGTTTCTGCATGTAAAGCCACCTTTATGTTTAATAAAGATGGCTTTGTAAAATTTTGTGTTGTAACCAATTGTCCATAAAATAAACCTTTAGTTTATTGTTAACCTTATTCCTCAAAAAGATGATTTTACAAATACTCAAAAACAAAATATTTTTACCTTTATTGTTAGTATTGGCTGTATTTACTGCCAATGCACAAGTTCAATTAACTGTTAGTGGAACTTCCAATTTAGATTCTGTTAATTCAAACAGTCAATTTATTTACACCTTAAATTATCAGGTTTCAAGTTTAACATCCAATGGAATAAACGTAGTTTCTACTATGCCATTGCCACAAAACTTAGTACCTTTTGATGTAAATAATTTTAGTAATTCAGTAGCCTTTGACGATAGTCAGGTGGCATCGGTAACTTATAACTCGGGCACAAACACCATTACCATAACCTTTGTTAGCCCAATTCCTGCAGGAAGTACCGGACAGTTACAAATTAAATTTAAATATTTAAATGGTACAACTCCTTATCATTATGCTCCAAATTTATTTGCCATTATTGATGCAAGTAATAATTTAAATCCCGATTTATCAACCGGGCCAGTTTATAGCGATACTTTAAATATTCTTGCTTTAGCAAGCAATAAGTTTTCTATTGGAAAAGTTAAAGATGCAGGTGGTGCAATTGATGATGTGACTATTTTTCAGTTAAACATTGGTTCTTCAGGTTCAAGCAGTGGCGCATTGAATTTAACTAATCCTGTTTTGGTAGATACTTTGCCTTTAGGCGTTTTGTTTTTAGAGGCTACAGCTTTTAATGGTTCAAATACGCCAGTTTATAATATTGGAAATAGAACGATTACTTGGACTTGGCCCACAAGTCCTTTCAACGTTAATTACAGCTCATCGGCTTTTGTTAGCGTAAAATATACTACTCCAGATTATAATATTGGTTCTACTGCTTGTAATACCGCTCATTTATTTGGTGAAATTCCAGTTTTACCTATTGGAACTTTATCGCCTTCTTCTAAATCAGGAAATATTTGCTTTACTGTGGAAGCGCCAATGGCGGGAGCTGCTTGTACAGGTGGAGGAATTTCGGCTGCCACTGCTAGCTGGTTAAACAGACATATTTTAGCTGGTACTTCTTGCAATACTTTTTCAAATGGTTGGTACAATTCAGGAAATACCCAATTAGATAGTGTTATTCTATCTTATAATATTGATAAAAGTATTGATATGAATACCATCAAACTTCGCCCAATGTTTGATGGATTTAACCGAAAATCTCAAGCTTATGTCACTGTTGAATACATGACTAATTTAAACCCTTTCGATTCATTAGGAACATATGATACCATTGCGATAGGTAGCAGTTTAAACTTACCAATAACTTTACCAATTGGCGAATATATTACCCAAGTTAGGTTAACAGTAAAAGGTGTTATTCCCATTGGTGCAACTCAAGATTTTAGCTACTGTGGCGATGCCAGAACTGCAGCCCTGCTTGCAAAAGACGGTACACCTATTCAAGAAGGAACTACTTATAATCCTTCTAATGTTGGCGATGATGGAACAATAGTTACCAACGCTTCAAGCGGAAGTTTTTTCTATAATGGAGTAGGAACTAATTACGCTAATTGTACAGGAACTGCCGAAATTATGATTGCCCAACCCGTTTTTGGGTTTTCTGAAAAAAGAATATTAAATAGTTCAAGTAGTTTACGAGCCAGCGATACCGTTAATTATCAATTCAAAACTTTTTTAGGTGGAAATGTAGTAGCTACAAATGTGGTAGTAGTTGATACGTTAGATGCTCGTTTAACTTATGTACCAAATTCATCTTTCTTTTTAATTAATAATGTTCCAACACCAATAACTCCAACTATTAGCGGAAATATTTTGACATGGAATTTAGGAAACTTACCTGTTAATACTAATTATGCCATTAACTTTAATGCAATCATCGCACCTGGAACAATGCCGGCTACTATTCCAAATAGGGTCTTGCTAATTAGTAACAATGGATTGTTTAATGGCTTAACTAATTTTGTAAATACTACAGTAATCAGTGCTGTGGCAATTAGAGCTTATAAAGGTCAATCGGGTTGCGATCCAAGTTATGTGTATTATCCTGTAAATGCCATTGCTCAAGAAGGAGGACCAGTTAATTACAAAATAACAATTAAAAATTTAGGAAATGTGGCTGCTAAAGATTTGGTTTTGGTAGATGTATTTCCATTTATTGGCGATATTAGAAGTTCTCAATGGTTTGCTAATTTAGCAAGTGTAGTAAGTATTAACGATGTAAATTCAACGGTATATTATACCACAACTAGTAACCCATGTTTAAGTAACGATGTTAGTCCAGTTGTTAATTCTCCTGGATGTAATACTCCTGTTTGGACCATAACTCCACCCGTTGATATTACTTCGGTTAAAGCCATCAAAATAGTTCGTTCAGCTAATTTACCAGCTTTAGATAGTATAGTTTTAACTTGGATAATGCGAGCTCCAGTTGGAACTCCAATTAATTTATTAATGAATAATTCTATTACATATCAAGTAAGCAGAGCCGATAATAATAGTGTGCTTTTACCCGCTACTCCAAACCAAGTAGGAATGTACACTACTTGCACGCCAGTATTGGGTTCTATTGGTAATTATGTGTGGATTGATGCTAACAAAAATGGTTTGCAAGACGAAGCAGCCAATTTAGGTTTAAATGGTTTGAAAGTATATTTATGGGGAGCAGGTGCCAATAATGTGATTGGTGGAGGAGACGATGTGTTATTAGATTCAACTTTTTCTGCCAATGATTTCTTTGGTAATCCTGGTTATTACAAATTTGTAGAAGTTCCTTCTGGTAAATATTATGTTCAATTTCAAACTAATTACAACCAATACAAAGCTACGCCAACGGTTATTCAAACCGATTCAACTGATGGAAACAATGATTCAGATCCGTTAACAGGATTGAGTGAAATAGTAACCATAGATGCTACTGCAAGTGGACAAACAAAACACAATACCACCATTGATGCAGGATTTTATCCTTTAGGTTCTATTGGAAATTATACTTGGTACGATACTAATAAAAATGGACTTCAAGACGAGCCAGCTTCCAATGGAATTAATGGTTTAAAAGTTTATTTATACCGCGAAATTGCTAGTGTTTATGTGCTAGTTGATTCAATGGTAACAGCCAATGATGCAAGCGGAAATTCAGGATATTATAACTTTGTTATTGATGAAAGCGGAAATTATAAAGTTCAATTTCCTGTAAATGTTAGTACCAAAATATTAACAACTCAAAACGGTAGTGCAGGTGTAAATGGAAATAGTGATGCAACAGTTGGAACAGGTTATAGCCCAGTAATAGTAATGAATTTATTAGGAACTGGTGTGGCAAGAAATAACCCAACCATAGATGCTGGTTATAAATGTAATGTAGCCGTTCCAATCATTACTGGAAACGTAAATTTGTGTACCAATCAAAGTAATGTTTTAACCAGCTCGGTTCAATATGCATACCAATGGTACAGAAATAATTCCATTCTGGTAGGTGCAATTAACCAAACTTATACAGCTACTTTATCGGGAAATTACACTGTAGTTGTAACTGATTCTGGTACTTGTTCATCGGCTACTTCTACTACATTTACTTTAGTTGACCAACAAGGTTCAACATCTAATTTTACCATTAATAACCCTATTCAATGTAATGCCAATAATCAATTTGTATTTACCAATACAACTTTGCCCGATACCATTGGTTTAATCAGTAATTGGTCGTTTGGCGATTTAACTTCAGCTACACTTACTAGCCCTGTAAAAAGCTATTTGCTAGATGGAAATTATAATGTAAAATTAGTTACTACCAATACTTTTGGCTGTTCCGATTCTATTACAAAATCAGTTTATGTTGGCAATCCTACTGCTTCATTTACCTATGTAAATAAATGTAATGGTGTAATTGAATTTACCAATACTTCAGTTAATGCCAACGATTTTGAATGGATTTTTGAAAATGGACACAGTTATTGTACCAACTCAATAGATACTTTTTTAAGAACCTTTCCAAGTGGTACACAAAACGTAACTTTAATTGCACGAAACAATGGCAATTGTGTAGATACATTTACCCAAAGTATTACTATTTTACCTAACCCTGTTGCTGTTTTTAGTGCTTATCCTATTGGTTGTACTAGAACTGTAAAATTCAGTAATTTCTCTATTGTTACAAGTAATTATCATTGGGATTTTGGTGTGCCAATTATTTTATCGGATACTAGTAATTTAACAAGCCCAACTTATACTTATCCAGCAGATGGAACTTATCAAGTAAAATTAATTGCTACAACTCCACAAGGTTGTGTTGATTCATTAACAACTTCGGTAGTGGTTAACTCAGTTGGAGTAAGCCCAACGGCTGCATTTACCATTAATAATTTATCTGGCAATTGCGTAAATAGGTATTCATTTACCAATTCTTCAACCAACGCAGTTTCGTACCAATGGATATTTAGTGATGGTTCCAATGTAAATACTACCCATGCAAGCAAAAGCTTTGGAAATGCTGGAATTTATCAAGTAATGTTAGTGGCAAAATCGGCCACTGGTTGTTACGATACTGTTTCTCAAAACATCAATGTTTTAACCAGCTCATCAGGACCAATTGCTGCATTTGCACCAAACCAAACTCAATCATGTTTAGCAAATAACAGCTTTGAATTTAGCAATAATTCATACTTTATTGGCAATGGATGGATTCCTTCGTACCAATGGGATTTTGGAAACGGAACTACTAATAATGTAAACACTTTTATTTACAATAAACATTACGATACCAGTGGAACATATACCATTAGATTAATTGCTACTGGCTCAAACGGATGTAAAGATACTGCTTATCAAACCATAGAAATATTGCCTTCTCCAACCGCATTGTTTACCGGATTTACTAACTGCGGAATGACTTTGGATATTAACAATACCTCGAGTAATGCAGTAGCTTATATTTGGAATTTTGGCGATAATAATTATTCAAGAACTACCGATTTATCATTTAGTCATACTTATTTATTACAAAATTGGTACAATGTAAGTTTAACAGCAATTGGTGCAAATGGTTGTAGAGATTATGCTTCAAAAACCATTGTTGCTACAAATGGTCAATTGCCAACTGCCTTATTTACTTACGATACCGTTGGTTGTTCTAATGCTATTAGATTTAGAAATTTAAGTACTGGCGCAGCCGAGTTTAACTGGAATTTTGGCGATGGTTCACCTATTGCTTACATTTCAAATCCTACTAAAGTTTTTGCACCTGCTGGCAATTATAACGTTACACTTACAGCCTCAAACGGCTTAGGCTGTACAACTACTTATTCATTATTAGTTCATGCTCCATTGGGTCAAAATGTTTTGTTGCCAAGTGCAGGATTTACTTATTCGGTAGCTACTTGTAGCAATACTATTTCGGCTATTGATACTTCAACAAATTCGTTCATTCGTCATTGGTTTTTAGATGGAGTGTCATTAAGTAATTCATCTACTTTAACTATTCCAAATCCAGCAGCTGGTTACCACCAGTTAAAGTTAGTAGTTTCAAATGGAGCCTGCATTGATTCTATTGTAAAATATATACTTATTCAAGCGCCACCAACTGGCTCGTTTAGCTTTGCTTCAAGTACTTGTTCGCGCACTGTTTTATTTACTAGCAATACAATTAATGGAAATCATTTTAAATGGAAATTCAACGATATTTCTGCTGTAGTAGATACTGCAATTGGTAATATTGTATCTCATACTTTTACTAATAATGGAACTTATTATGTGCAATTAGAAGTAACAAATTTAACAGGTTGTACTACTGTAATCATCGATACAGTTATTGTAAATGCAACCAACAATTCTTTAAATGCTTCCTTTTATTCTAATAGCATAAATTGTAATTGTAACTGTACCAATAAAATTAAATTTACAAACACCAGTACAGGTTCAGGTAATTTATACTTATGGAACTTTGGCGATGGAAATACTTCTACTCAAATGAATCCAAACAAAGGATATGGTGCAACAGGTTTTTATAATGTTTCACTAACAGTAACTAATCCTGCAGGATGTATGAGTGTTGCTTCTTCTCAAGTTTTTGTTTCTACAAGTTCTAAAGGGTCAAGTGCTTCTTTCAGTGTAGACAATCCAATTCAATGCCTTTCGGGCAATAATTTTAACTTTAACAATACTTCTACTTATATGGGAAATGGTGGTTATGTACGTAAATATTATTGGAATTTTGGCGATGGAACTATTGATACTGTCAACACTTTTATATTTAACAAACACTATAATTCTGTTGGAATTTACACAGTAACTTTGGTAGCATTAGGTTCAGATAATTGTAAAGATACCATGACTATTTTGGTGCAAGTAAAAGCAACTAATTGTTTAATTTATGCCAATACTATACAGTTGTTTAATCAAAACTCAAATAACATTCCTAACCACTCAGCAGTAGGTACAAGCGTAAACGAAATAGCTACTTCAAATAACAAATGGAGTTTATATCCTAACCCTAATACTGGTAGTTTTACTTTAAATTGTTTAAGTTTATCAAGCAATATTTCGTTAGAAGTGTTTGATATTTTAGGCAGAAAAATAAATGTAAATACTTTTTATAAATATGCTGAAAATAAAATAGACATTATTTGCAATAATGTTTCAAATGGAAATTATTTTGTGGTAATTAAAAATGAAAAAACAGAAGAAATTACCCGTTTAAAATTCAATATTACTCAATAACGAATAGGTTGTATTTCTATTTCATAACTACATTTTAGGTTTAGTGCAAGACATAAA
Organism: Bacteroidia bacterium; assembly: GCA_049318585.1. Classification (GTDB taxonomy): domain Bacteria; phylum Bacteroidota; class Bacteroidia; order UKL13-3; family UKL13-3; genus JAAFJM01. The sequence continues at coordinate 26,193 of JBMOGB010000018.1, forward strand.
AAGTAGCTACAAGGATTGCCTGTAGCTACTTTTTTTTATATCAATTATGTCTATAATTTATTTTACTAATGCGTATTTTGGGTTAAATAAACTTCAACAAAACTCCATAATGTTAGAAGCAGTATATTTTAGTTTGTCTTTAAAACTGTTTTATTAAGTTCAAGTATTCAACACTTTTTTTTAGTTTATAAAATGGAAGTGTCGCCATTAATTCTTTAGCTTGCTCTTCGTTAACTCCTTTAAAAATTAATACTGCCCCGTTTTTGGATTGTCTTAAAAACAAATGGTCTAAAATCCCTTCTTCTTTCCATTTTGCAATAACTTCTTGCTCGTTTTTTAAAATTTCCTGAAAATTACTTGGAATATTTTCCATGTCTAATGTTAAAATTGCTTGTATGCTGTTCATTGATTTTTTTCTATTTTATGTTTGTTTGTAAAATTACTTTTTTAAATGATTAAGCTAAAAATGGATAATCAATGTATCCTTTGTTTTCACCTCCATACATGGTAGCTCTGTCTGGTTGGTTGAGTTCAGCATTAAGCTCAAAACGTTTTGGCAAGTCAGGATTAGCTAAAAATAATGCTCCGTAAGAGATAAGTTTTGCAATACCTTTTTCTAATTCTGCTTCGCCTGTTTCTTTTGTGTAGCCATAATTTGCAATAACAGTATGTTGCGTTAATTTTCCAAATGTATCAACGGAATTTATTGGATATTGTGGAAATTTGTCAGCAGGAAATGGAACATTCATAATGTGAATATAAGCCAATGGCATTTTATTCAGTTCATTAATGAGCAATGTAAATTGTTCTACTGGATTTTGATGTATAATGTTGTTGTAAGTGCTTGTTGGCGATAGTCGAATAGCAACTTTTTCGCTACCAATAGAAGAAACCATTTCTTGCATTACTTTTAACACAAAACGATTACGATTTTCGTTGCTTCCGCCATATTGGTCAGTTCGTTGATTTGCACTTTCCGCTAAAAACTGATTAGGCAAATAGCCAAATGCTGCATGTAGTTCTACTCCGTCAAAACCTGCTTCCATAGCATTTATTGCTGCTTGTTTATATTCTTGAACAATATTTTGTAATTCTTCTGTGCTTAATGCTCTTGGCGTTTCATAATTTTTCATTCCTTCCATGGTGAAATGCTGTTGCCCTTCAATTGCTAAAGCTGATGCAGAAACTGGTTGTTCTCCATTTTTTACAAGTGAATGTCCTACACGCCCAGTGTGCCATAGTTGAGCATAAATTACTCCTCCTTTTTCGTGCACTGATTGCGTAACTTTTTTCCAAGCTATAATTTGTTCAGGGTTATAAATGCCAGGTGTAAGCGGACTTCCAATGGCTTGTTTAGAAATATTTATGGCTTCGCTAATGATTAAACCCGCACTTACTCGTTGGGTATAATACAATATTGTAGAATCTCCAACCACTCCATTGAAATTAGCACGACTTCGTGTCATTGGTGCCATAACCATACTGTTTTTTAGTGTAGTATTGCCCACTTTTATTGATTCAAATAGTTTCATTTATTTCTATTCTTAAAATTAAGTTGCAAACTTACATACATTACTTTACTTTTGAAAGTAGTTACACTAATGTACAGTAGTAACCCAAAGTAAAGCAATAAACAAAATCAATAATTTATGACTAAAAATAAAATAAATATTTCTGAAAAAACTTGCACCTTAAAAGATGTTTTGGATATTATAGGTGGAAAGTGGGCAATGCCTATCATCTATCATTTATCTAAAGGTAAAATGCGTTTCAAAGAAATAGAAAGAAATGTTGAAGGAATTAATACACGAATGTTGGTCAAGGAATTGAAAAATATGGAAGCAAATGGAATTATTACAAGAAAAGTTTTTGCAACTGTTCCTCCAACTGTTGAATATACTTTGACAAATAAAGGCGAAAAATTATTGCCTAGCATTGTGTCATTACATAATTGGGGTCAAGAGTTTGCTGTATAATTGTATGCGGTTTGGTTGCATTAATGCTATTATGCATAAATCAAATAGGTTAGCTAACTGAAAATCTGCGTTTAATCCTTATATTTTATACTGTTTTTTTACTGGAAATTCACTTTTTGTTAAATTAAATAATTTTCATTCTTCCGTCAATTTAAATATTTTTTACACTAAAGTTTTTACACTTCAAATTTTGGCGATAATTTTAAACTTTAAAACTTTTATTTAGTATGATTTATACTTTAATAGTTACCACTTACTAGAAGTTGGTGGAGGTATTACGAATGCGCTCGCCCAGTAATAGTTTGTGTGGAATATTGCTTTGCCTCTGGCAATAAAAATTGTTCGAGTTAGAACTAATTGCCAATTATTTTTTTTATAAATTGCACCACAAAATAAAACAAATTTGTTTTATTATTATTGTTAATTATAAAACAAAGATAAAGTGCCATATCCGCAGTCCATTGAACTAAAATTAGAGTTCAACCAAATAAAAGAATTAGTAG
>JBMOGB010000019.1:0-28485 GCA_049318585.1 Bacteroidia bacterium
CCTTTTTTAAATAAAACGATGAATAGAAATGGGTTTCAACCCATTTTATAAAAAACGAAATTTGAATTGGCTTTAGCCAAAATTTGTTGATGCTTTTTATTTAAACCCCCAGATAAATCTGAGGGCTATTCATCGTTTTATACCGAACCTTTTTTAAATAAAACGATGAATAGAAATGGGTTACAACCCATTTTATAAAATTTTATCAATTAAAACCTAAAACACAAACAAAGAATTTTAGGCAAATATTTTCAGGTTGAAATTATCTTATTATTATTGCGAATAATAAAATGAAGAAGTTTTTATACCATATTTATTCAATTCCCTTGTATTTGTTGGCTTTGCTGCCTTTTCCATTGCTATATTTAATGAGCGATGGATTGTGTTTTTTGGCTTTTAATATCATTGGATACCGCAAAAAAGTAGTTTATACCAACTTGCGTAACTCGTTTCCTAATTATACCGAAAAAGAAATAAATGCCATTGCAAAAAAGTTTTACTCTCATTTATTCGATACCATTTTAGAAACTTTTAAACTCCTTACCATTAGCAAAAATGGGTTGAAGAAACATGGTGTTTATACTAACTTGGAGGTGATGGATGAAATTATCAATCAAAACAAAAGCTTTGTAATTTTAACCGGACATATGGGAAATTGGGAATGGTTGCCCACCATTTGGCATTTAGAAGGCAATGCAAATATTGTTGGAATTTACCATAAATTGAGTAGTCCATTTTTTGAATGGTTTACCAAAAATATGCGTGAAAGATTTGGTATTCAAATGATCACTATGGAAAATACTTTGCGTGGAATGATTGCCAATAAAAACAAATTGACTGGTACAGGTTTTATAGCAGACCAAACTCCGAGTGGTGATAATGCGCATTGGATTCAATTTTTAAATCAAGATACTCCTGTGTTTTTAGGTGCCGAAAAATTGGCAAAAAAGTTTAATTATCCAGTTGTTTATTGCCATGTTATAAAACCAAGGCGTGGTTATTACGAAATAAAAATTGATATAATTACCATGGAACCACAAAAAACTCCAGACTTTTATATCATTGAAGAATTTAACAAATTACTGGAAGCCGACATTATAAACCAGCCTGAAATATGGCTTTGGAGCCACAGACGTTGGAAGCATAAAAGGAAATAATCTATTCAATAACTTTATCTTTTTTAATTGAAATTGGGCTCTTTAAAAACCGAAATATAACCACTGTTTTATGTGATTATTTAGTGTTTATATTGAAAATTATATTTTTCAAATCACTCATTTTTAGTCAAAAACACTTAAAATTTTCTTATTTTACCTACACCTATTTTTTTTTGTAAATGCTGTACTTAGCAATAGGTACAGCCATTTATGTCATTTTGAATATTGTATTTTTATGAATTTATAAATATGACTTGACGTTACTATTTTATTGCTTTACATTGCTTTTCAATTTAATAAATAAAATTATGAAGAAAACCTTTACACTAAAATTTTTGATGGTATTATTATTTGTAAACTTGGTTTACAATAGTAAAGCGCAGTTAAACTACTTACCAGGTGGTTTTGTTACTTCTTTAAGCAGCTACGTGGACTTAGCTACCAATGGTGATTCTATTCTTACTCCCAATAAAGACAGTGCTTTTTCTGCACCATTGCCCATTGGATTTACCTTTAACTTTAATGGCGCTCCTTACGATTCGTTTGTATTTCATACAAATGGATTTATTAAACTAGGAAGGGATTCTGCATCTCGCCATTATTTGTTTACTACTTTTGTTAACTCCCCACCTCCTTCTAATGGCCCATTTACTTCAACTACTAGCCCAACACCTGCTGGTTACGACAGTTCCATGTTATTTGTATTTGGACAATCTTTAATGAGTGCCACCAATGCCAGTGCTGAATATAGGGTTTATACCTCTGGCTCATCAGGCTCTAGGGTTTGTACCATTCAATGGAAAAATGTAAAAGATAGATTACAAGCTGGTGTTGGAGGTTTATACGACACCATGAATTTTCAAATTAAATTGTATGAAACTACCAATGTAATTGAATATATTTACGGTTATTGGAGTACCTCTATTATATTGAGTGCTGCAAGGTTTGCTGCAGTTGGAATAGTAGGTAGAAGTGTTACTACTGCTAATCAAAATCTTCATTTAGTAAAAGGGTCAACCATTGCTTGGGCTAGTTCGGTTCCTAACACAGGTTTTTATGCTAATAATGCAGTAAATTATCGTAATCCTATTAGCTCTCCTGCGGGACCATTGCCAGGACCTGGTCGTAAGTTTCAATTTACACCCATTGTGTTAGATGATGCTTCGGTAAAAGTAATTCATGCACAAGGAAAAGTATCGAGGTTATTTAATTCTCCCGATTCTATAAGAGCGGTTATTTCAAATAATGGAGTTAATAGTTTATCTAGTTTAGTAGTAACTTTAAGTATTAGTGGCGCTCATAGTTATACAACTACAGCTACCATCTCATCGTTAGCACCTGCTGCAACTGCTACTGTAAGTTTTGCTCCTTATTTACCATTAGTTGATGGGGCTTCTGTTATTACTGTTTCGGTTCCTACCGATGATAACAATGCAAATAATTCACTAATTAATAGCTATTTGGTTAGCCCTTATGAAATGAATTATAGAGATACTTTATTGGCACATTCAGGTAGTAATGGAATAACAATTCCTAACTTTTGGGGTTCAAAATATTTTATTAAAGACACTGCAATTATTACTACTATAAAAGCATTTTTAGTTTCAAATTCTGATGCAACTGGCGATACAGTTTGCGGCATGGTAATGGATACTTTAGGAAAAATAATTGGTAGATCACCTAATAGAATAGTTCAAACATCGGATTTAGGAACATATATGACTTTTTCAATCACTAATTTACCTACAGTAACTAATCAATCAGTCATTGCAGGAATTGCAGGTGGAACATCCATTAATGGAATAACCTATTTTTTAGGAACTTCTCAAACGGAATTACCTATTAGAACACCAAATCCATTTTATTTTATGACAACAACAACTGCTATTAGTAATTCTGTAGTTGGAACTGTTTATGCTGTTCCAGGAGCTGTTGGTGCACAAGGAACAAGGTTAATGTTAGAATGTGTTGCTCGTCCTATTCCACAAATTGATGTAGCACCTGTTTCATCTTCTTTATCTAACAAATATAATTTGCCTACTGGTGTAAGTTTGCCTTTTAGAGTAACCATTCAAAACAAAGGTCAACAAACACGAGCAGCAGGAATAGCAGTTAGATACACAGTAAATAATGGTCCTGTTATTGGCCCCGTAAATACCACTACTTCTTTACTTAGAAACGATACAACCAGTGTATTATTTACAGGTACAAATGCCTTAAATTTTTCAACTGCTGGAAATTATAAAGTTAGAGTATATACCAACTTTACCAACGATTCAATCGTTTATAACGATACCATGGTTATAACTTATGTGGCTGCTCCGCAAAACACATTGCCGTTTAGGTCCTCGGGAACTAATTTAACAACTCAATGGACAATAAATAATGCTAGCTTAGTTAAACCAATTTGGAAAACTTCTTCATCGGTAACACAAGCAAATGGAACATCTGGTGTTTCGTTATTGGCCGATAATATTAACTATAACGACAATGGAAGAATTGTATCCACTTCATCGTTTAATTTTACTGGAATGGCACGTCCAACTTTATATTATTCGCTAGCGCATACACCAAATACCAACACAGCCAAGGAAGATACTTTTGATATTGAAGTATCGACAGACGGTGGAAATACTTTTACAGTTATTGAAACTTTAACTGACCAAAGCGGAAATCCTAGTTTGGGTACTGCAGCTGCACAAAGCGGTACTTATTTCCCTTCATCTACTTTACAATGGCGCCAAGCAAGTGTTGATTTATCGGCATATGCAAACAATAATTATGTGCAAATTGCATTTAGAAGCAGATCTGGTTTAGGAAATCAAATTTATATCAACAACATCAATGTATTAAATCCAGTTTCATTAAATCAACAAAGTGTAACTTCGGCTACGTTTTATTCAGCAGGAGCAATCAATCTTAATTTCACTACATCTATTGGTGCATCAAATGGAGTTTTATCTGTAAGTCGTTTTGGAGGCTCACCAGTATTTAGTTCGGCTAGTCCGGTTTTTGTTACCAACTCATCGGCTACAACTAATAATTCTTCTATTTTTACTCCAAATGTGGTAAGTCCTTCGGCATGGTTTACAGTAAACTATTCAGGAATTGGTACAGGAAATTTACCAGGAACAGCTCCTTACGATTTATACTTTAACACTTCAATTATTGGCGGCATTCAAAGTCCTGATAGTTTGTATATAGTTAAAAGATCAGAAACTACTGGCGGTTGGGTTGCTTTAAATACAACTTTGTCTTCTGGTTTATTAATAGCTTCAGGTTTAACTGAATATGGCGATTTTGGTGTTGCAAGTGCTTCATCGGTAAATACTTTGCCAGTAAAATGGTTAACTTTTAACGCTACCAAAATTGATAAAAATAATATTCAATTGGCTTGGTCTACTGCATCGGAAATAAACAACAAAGGTTTTGATATAGATCGCAGTTTTGATGGCAAAAACTTTACCAATATTGGTTTTGTAAAAGGAGCTGGAACAAGTAATAAATTGAATAATTACTCATTTATTGATGCTAATTCAAACGGTTTTGATGTATATTACCGATTGAAACAAATAGATTTTGATGGAAAGTTCAACTACTCAAATATTGTTAAAATAAGCAATACTGATAATGGCACTTTCGACATCATAAATGTTCAACCAAATCCGTTTGACAATGAATTAAATATCAAAGTAAATTCTATTTCCGATAAAAATATTCAAGTGTTAATTTACGATGCTAAAGGTGCTTTGGTAAGCGAAAGAAATGTAAGTGGTTTGTTTGGTTTAAGCACCATAAACATTGAAAACGCCAGCACATTACCTAAAGGTTTTTATATATTGAAAGTAACCCAAGGCGGAATAACAAAAGCCTTGAAATTGGTGAAATAAAGTAGTAATCAAAAACCTATCAAGTTTTAAAAACTTGATAGGTTTGTAAATAAAAAAACACGCTAAAAGGCGTGTTTTTTTATGCCTATAGTTGGTATTTTAACCAACCAATACTCCAATAACAATTTTATTTACTTTGTTTTCTTTACTTTTATCTGCATGTTTACAACCAGATTGTGTCCGTCCAGATTGCTATCGGAAGTTAACGGATTCAAATGTTTCCGTTACATGCCATTTTAGTGTAACCTGTAAACTTGCAACTGACTGTAATAAGTAATTATTACTAAAAAGAATTATGAAAAGAAACCTTTTAAAGTATTTAAAATATCTTGTTTTGTTAAGCATAGTCGTTTTTCTTCTCTTGATTTTCATTCCGAGAACGTATGATATGCCCAAAACAAATCCAAGACAGGGTACTCAGTATTGGGAACTTCCAACTGGTTCTAAAATTGGATTTTTTCATATACCTGCAAAGGGCACTAAGAAACCGTTTCCGATAATCTTTTTGCAAGGAGGTCCTGGCGGTTTTATTTCCAACTATAATATTAAAACATTTGCTCCTTTGTCTGAAGATGGCTATGATATTTATTTATACGATCAAATTGGAAGTGGGCAATCGGAAAGATTGTTAAACATAACCGAATATACAGCTGATAGACATAAAAAAGATTTAGAGGAAATATTTAAGATGATAGGTTCGGATAAAGTAATTCTCATCGGACAATCATGGGGAGCTGTACTTGCTACATTATTTATCGCTGACAACCCCAACAGTGTTAAGAAAATTATTTTTACAGGAGTACCATCAATCCAACCCATGAGGAAAGAATTACTTGAAATTAAAGCACCTGATAGTTTACATTTGAAGAAACCGCCATACTCAAACGGAGAAGCAAATGAGAAAACACAAAACATTAGATCAAGTATGACTGCATTTTGGGCTAGGACTTTCGGTAAGAAACTTGCACCTGACAAAGAAGTTGACGACTTTCAAACATATCTTAACAATGAATTGAACAAGGCAACAGTGTGTGAAACTGCTAAAGCATTAAAAGCAGAAGGTGGTGGAGGTTTTTATGCACAGATAATGACAGTAAAAAGTTTCAGTGAAATAAAAGATCCAAGAGCAAAATTAAGAAACTGTAAAACTCCTGTTCTAATAATGAAAGGACAATGCGATAGTCAGCCATGGGGATTTGTAAATGAATATTTAGAACTTTTTCCTAACAATACTTTGAAAATAATTCCTAATGCGGGACATTCCATATCTGTTGAGCAACCAGAATTGTATATAAAAAATATTAGCGAATTTTTAAGAATTAAATAACACGTTAGACAAATTATGATAGACAAAATAAAAACAATGCAATTTGTGAGACTTGTTTTTTTTACGATTATAACTTTTACCGCAATTCAAGACAGTATTGCTTGCAGTGGATATAAAATTACAATAGGTAACAGCACCTTTTTTGGGAGCAACCACGATGCTTGGTTTACAACACCTCATATTTGGTTTGAAAACGCAACAAGTGGTAAATTTGGTGCAACATTTACAGGAGCAAGATTTGACGGAGAAAACGGATACGCACCGCAATCAGGAATGAATGAAATGGGGCTTGTATTTGAAAGACTTGCTTCCTACCACCCAAAACAAGAAAGATTTGCTAATAGAAAAACTATATCTAACCCAACAAAGTATTTAAAGGACGTTCTTCATACTTGTAAATCAGTGGAAGAAGTTAAAGAATATATTAGCAAGTACGACCACAGTTATTTTATTGAAGACATTTTTATTTACGTTGACAAATCTGGCAAATATTTGATTGTGGAGCCTTACACTTTGACAATTGGAAACGAACCAACATACGTTATAGCCAACTTTTGTCCTTCCATAACCCCAGAACAAAAAGCCAATAAACTTGACAGGTACCGAAACGGAGTAGCATTTATAAAGAACGGTATTGACACTACACTTGATTACTGCACTGCCTTGTTAGATACGATGCACGTTTGTAGGAAAAAAATTGGTGATGGAACTTTACTTTCCTCCATTTGGGACTTAAACCGTGGTACTGTGAACTTGTATTTTTATCACGACTATAAGACAACCGTTGAATTCAACTTAAGCCAAGAATTAAAAAAGGGCGACCACATTATTTCGATAGAAACATTATTTCCGCATAACCATGAATTTGAAAAATTACACAACTATAAAACCCCAAAAAACAGTAACTTAATAGGAGTATTTATAGTTGCTTCGGGTATATTTTTTTCATTGACTTCAATATTCTTTCTTATTCAGTATTTTAAAAAAAGGGAGGGTAAAAAATATTCGTATGTTCAACTATTGCTATTTCCAATTGGTCTAATTATGTTCTATTATATGTTTGTGTTAAGCGGTCCTGTTAACGTTTTCTATTTTCCTGCACCCTATAAACATCCGACAAATATTTTTATAAGTTTAACCTCATACATTCCATTTCTATTGCTTCTGCTTTTACTGCCTTTTTCTATGGTTAATTATAGACTAATAAAAGAGAAAAGTTGGAGTTTACTTGCCAAAGGGCTATTTACCTTAAACAACCTTGTTTACATTTTACTCATTGGACTTTTTGCGTATTGGAGATTTTATGACATTTTCAACTAACAAACAGAATGAAAGAAAAACGGCATATAACATATAAGGCATAAACACAGTTCCGACCTTTGCGGAGGTTAGTTATTTTTCGATTAATCGCATGTGCTTTACCCACTATGCGTAGTCTGAAGCAAAGCCATTGCTAGGTGACTACGTATTTGAAATAAGAGAATACTCTCCAGACTCTTTTTGTTAGCCCATGTCAGATTCCGATAGCTATCGGAAACTACATTTCATTTAAAATCCGTAGAGCGCTTTGCTAATTCTACAGATAGTTGAGTGGACAATCCAACAAAAGCTAAATGCATCAAAAAAAATTATATATTTGCTTTATGGGTAAAATTATTGTGCTAATAATTGCAAATCAATTGTCCTGTTTTGTTGCAGCCACACGCTCCCGATTGTTATCAGGACTTGCTGTAGCCTTTTGTTCAGCTTGCACTAGCTGGGATATTTAAAGAACGTATATTTATGCCTAAAAACACCCAATTCAAATGTAGTTGTTGTGGAAAAATTCACGAAGAATGGCCTGCTTTGACTTATATATCACCAGATAATTACAACTGTTTATCAGAAAATGAAAAGAACACCATTGGATATTTAGATAATGACTTTTGTGTAATAAAACATGGTGACCAAATTGACAGATTTATTCGTTGCACTTTAACCCAAAAAGTGAACGACCATTGTGAAAATTTGGATTATGGTCTTTGGGTTTCGTTAAGTGAAAAAAGTTATTTAGATTACGATGAAAACTTCAAAAAAGAAAGCGAAGAGAAAGTATATTTTGGTTGGCTTTGTAACGACATAAACGGTTATGAGTTTCCAGAAAGCATTCCAATGAATGTAGTTACTAGAAATGATGGTTTGAGGCCTGAATTGTTTCCTCATGAAAATTTTGATCATTCGTTTGTAAAAGATTATTACAATGGAATATCAAAATCAGAAGCTGAAAGGAGAATCTCAGAAATGTTAGGAAATGTAAGTAATAACAATAATGGAAAAGGCGAAGTTGAAAACAAGAAGTGGTGGCAAGTTTGGAAATAAATAAAAACAACCGCTAACTTATATTCCTTAAACACAACTCTGCCCTTTTTATAATTGTGTTCTTTCAACAAAAAAGACCTAACAGATTTTAAAAATTGTCAGGTCTTTTTATATTTAAACAGTCGCAGTTAAAATCTTTTTCCAATTAATGGCTTCATCTAAAATACTTTTGATGCTGCTGATTGGTATGCGTTCTTGTAACATCGAATCGCGGTGGCGAATAGTTACCGTTTGGTTCTCTAAACTTTCATGATCTACTGTAATACAAAATGGAGTTCCCAATGCATCTTGTCTACGGTAACGCTTGCCAATGGCATCTTTTTCTTCGTAAAAACAGTTATAATCAAACTTCAAATCGTCAATGATTTTACGCGCCACTTCTGGCAATCCATCTTTTTTAGTTAATGGGAAAATAGCCACTTTATAAGGCGCTAAAATTGGTGGCAATGCCAATACCACTCGCGTATCTTTTTTGTCTCCCTCTCCTACTTCTTCTTCTTTGTAGCTAGCGCAAAGTGTGTATAAAAACAATCGGTCTAATCCAATACTGGTTTCTATAACGTAAGGAATATAATTACCAAAAGGTTTACCGTTTTCGTCTAAATCGGCATCAAAATATTGCATCTTTTTGCCTGAATGTTCTTGGTGACTTTTTAAATCAAAATCAGTGCGAGAGTGAATACCTTCTACTTCTTTAAATCCAAATGGAAAATCAAATTCTATATCGGTTGCAGCATCGGCATAATGTGCTAGTTTTACATGGTCGTGAAAGCGGTAACTGGCTTTATCGAACCCAAGTGCTAAATGCCATTTTATTCTTGCTTCTTTCCAATATTCAAACCATTGTTTTTGAGTACCTGGGCGAACAAAAAATTGCATTTCCATTTGTTCAAATTCACGCATACGCATAATGAATTGGCGTGCTATAATTTCGTTTCTAAATGCTTTTCCGGTTTGTGCTATTCCAAATGGAATTTTCATTCTGCCGCTTTTTTGAACGTTTAAAAAGTTTACAAATATTCCTTGTGCTGTTTCTGGACGCAAGTATATTTTATCAGCATCTTCAGCCATTGCACCCATTTCGGTGCTAAACATTAAATTGAATTGGCGTACATCGGTCCAATTGCGTGTTCCGCTAATGGGGCAAGCTATTTCGTGTTGTTCTATTAAAGTTTTTAGTTGGTCTAAATCGTTTGCCAAAAGTGCATTGTCCAAAGCAGTTTGTAATTCATCTGCTTTATTGGTTTTGCCATCTTTTTGGTATTTAGCAATTTTATCTTCCAATAAATTATCAGCTCTGTAACGCTTTTTACTGTCTTTATTGTCAATCATTGGATCGCTGAAACCATCTATATGGCCGCTGGCTTTCCAAGTTTTTGGGTGCATAAAAATAGCAGCATCTAAACCCACAATATTTTCATGCGTTTGAACCATAAATTTCCACCAATATTGGCGTAAATTGTTTTTTAGCTCCACCCCATTTTGCCCGTAATCATATACTGCACCTAAACCGTTATCATAAATTTCGCTGCTTGTAAATACAAAACCGTATTCTTTGCAATGCGATACTACTTTTTTAAATATATCTTCACTCATAAATTGAGGCGCAAAATAAGCAAATCTTTTTGAATAGAAATGCTGAATTGTTATATTGTTGACTTGTTTTGTTGTTGGATTTTTAATTTGTTAGATTGACTTTTTGGTGTTGTAAACAAATGAACTTTAACAGCAGAAATTTTTAAAACAGTAAAGGATAAGGTTTATAAAGTAAGGTTTTATTGGAACTCCGAAGGAGTTTAATTTGAATAGCACCGAGTGCAACTCGGTGATAATTTCAAGAACATTTTAAAACAACTCTGAAGGAGTTGAATAACTAAAATTAGAGTAAAGAACTATCAATTTAACCTACGAAATATTCAACTCCTTCAGAGTTGCAGGCAGGCTTTTTCATATTCCCAGCATTTCATGCAGGGCTATTCAAATTCAACTCCTTCGGAGTTCTTATGATTAAATTTAAAGAAACAACTACATTTTTTTCAAACTAAAAATTAGCCAATTACATAAAAGTAAAATAAATTTACTTACAATACACTACATTCGCCACACATTATGCAAAAACAATGGCGAGCAAAACCCGAACCCGATAAGAAGACTGTAGAAGCCTTAGCCACTGCTATTAATGTAAACAAAGTGCTTTCAGGAATTTTAGTGCAACGTGGAGTTGATACTTTTGAAAAAGCAAAGAACTTTTTTAGACCACAATATTCCCACATGCACGATCCTTTTATTATGAAAGGAATGACCAGGGCCATTGAAAGAATAGATGAAGCCCTTGAAAAAAATCAAAAAATATTAATTTATGGTGATTACGATGTAGATGGAACTACTTCTGTTGCTACTGTTTACGATTTTTTTTCCAAGCGTTTTAAAGAAATAGAATATTATATTCCCGATAGATATACCGAAGGCTATGGCATATCGTTCATGGCCATTGACTGGGCTAGCAATAATGGTTACAGTTTAATCATTGCACTAGATTGTGGTATAAAAGCCAACGACAAAGTAAAATATGCCAACAAAAAAGGCGTTGATTTTATTATTTGCGACCATCATTTACCAGGCGAAGAATTGCCAGAGGCAGTTGCTATTTTAAATCCAAAACAAGCCGATTGTCCTTATCCTTTTAAAGAACTTTCGGGCTGTGGAATTGGCTTAAAACTGGTGCAAGGATATTGTATTAAACACGAACTTGATTTTAAAGAAGTAGAGGAATACATGGACCTTTCGGCCATTAGTGTAGCCAGCGATTTGGTGCCCATTATGGACGAAAACCGAGTAATTACTTACCAAGGTTTAAAAAAACTAAAAACCAATCCTAACAGAGGCATCAAAGCTTTATTAGAAAATTATGCGCCTAGGCCAGAATATTCGGTAAATGACATTGTGTTTTTTATTGGTCCAAGAATAAATGCAGCAGGCAGAATTGCAGATGCAAAAGATTCGGTAAGGTTAATGATTTCTGACAAAGACAAAGATTCGGCTGAAATTGCTGAAATGATTAACCACCATAACAACGAACGCAGAAATTTTGATAGCAGCATAACCGAAGAAGCTTTTAATATGATATTGGCCGATAAAGATTTTCATAACCGAAAGTCAACGGTTTTATTTCATTCAGAATGGCATAAAGGTGTGATTGGAATTGTAGCTTCACGCTTAATAGAAAAATATTACAGACCCACTATTGTGCTTACCGAAAGCAATGGAATGGCAGCTGGTTCTGCTCGTTCAGTGGAGGGTTTTGATTTATACGGTGCCATTGAAGAATGTGCTGATTTATTAGAACAATACGGTGGACATACGCATGCTGCTGGTTTAACTTTAAGAGTTGAAAATGTTCCAAAATTCCAAGAAAAATTTGAAGCAATTGTTTCCAAAAACATTGTTACACGCAGTTTAACACCCGAAATAGAATACGATACTGAAATTCCTTTTAGGGCGATAACACCAAAGTTTTTTAGTGTGCTAAAGCAATTTGCTCCTTTTGGTCCAGGCAATGCAAGCCCTATATTTATGACCAGAAACGTATGGGACGTAGGCGATGCAACCATAGTTGGAAACAACCATTTGCGCTTAAGTTTAACCCACGAAGAAGGTGGTAGAATATACAAAGCCATTGGTTTTGGACTAGGCGAACACCACGATAAAGTAGCCCAAGGAATTAGCTTTGATATTTGTTATTATATAGAAGAAAATTTCTTTAACGGACACGTAAATTTGCAACTAAATATCAAAGATATTTTGTTTAAAACGTAGGGGCTGGTTTATAAAATAAGCAACATCTTTTCAAATTACATTACTTTCAGTGAAGTTGAAACAATGTACTTTAAATTGACAATGAAAATAACTAAAAAATAATTAGAAGAGCAAAGCACTATTTTGATGGAAAATTTTGTGAAATTAGTTGGTTTATATTTATTTAAATTAATCGAAAAAATGCTCAGCAATTGATGAAGAAAAACTTATTATTGTAACACAAAAAAACAATTGAGTTGCGCATATCTGCCCAAAATGGGTAGATATGCCTAAAAAAACAGGGTTATATACAAGTTATGCCTAATGCTAAAATTACAATTATGAGAAATTACATCCTTATTTTTCTTTGTATGATAGTTACACTAAGCTGTCATAAGAATCTTGATAAAAAGGATTCACCAACCATTATTGATATAAAATTTATTGATTATTTCTCGAGTCGTAGCATTCCGAATTTAAAAATAAAATTTTCGAATCAAAAGTTTTCTGGGACATTAATAGGTTCGCCAATAAACATCTTGGATACTTTTGAAACAGATAGTAATGGTAAAATAAAACATTCATTTCAAAACACTGAAAATTATATTTATGATTTGAAAATTGTTTGGGATAATAAACACTTTCAAACTGATGATATTTATGTAAAAACTGGTGAAATAAATGACCAAACTATTAGAATAAAAAAATTCAATACAACCAAGTTTAATTTATCTAATTTAACCAATAAATACTCGACAATTGAGGTTACAATTCTTAAATCTGGAGGCAGCTATTCGGGGAGTTTTAAGGACACAGTTATTGCGCTAAGGTCGGTACCTGAAGATAGTACAAGGGTAAATATAAACTTAGCTAATATCAATTTGAATGTTTTTAAACACATAGATACTATACTTTTTATCCCAAATGTTGACACTACAGTATTTACATTTAAATATTAAAAACAAACAAGAAGCACTGGGCATAACAACACCTAACCGCAAATGGCCCTAGTTGTTCGTGGGCGAAATTTTTTATATTTGATAAGCAGCTAACACGAAGAATGTTCCGCAATTGGGCCATCTTCTTGTAGCTGCAAAACGTTGCCTAATATCAAATGTCCTTAAAAATAATTAGAAGAGCAAATCACTATTTTGATGGAAAAATTAAGTGAACTAAATCCAAATCTCAAAAATCACTTTGCACTTTTATGTTATCCCAAGTTTTGTTTTTAATGGAATCCATGATCATCCAAATGGCAATTGCTGAAAGCACAATTAACAAAATTTATCCAAGGTTTGAATCCTTATCAATCCTTTCTTAGTTTCATTATTTACTAATTTTTTTTATTTCGAGGTCTAAGTCCGAAATGTATTTTTTATCTTGTTCTATTCTAAATTGCTCATACTCATTATAAGCTTTTGTAACAGCTTGTTCGTGGCTAATATTACCAGCATTTGGTAAAATATCTAAACTATTACTATCTAAAAATTTATTGGTTCTTTCTAACCAATCATTCATATTCATCAATTGGTTTCTACGAGCTTGAAACTCGGCTAAATCTAAAAAGGCACTTACCAATAAATTCAAATCTCCAATTTCATTTTCGTACAAATAGTTTTTTGCTATCGACACATCACTTTTTAATATTTTTCCGTTAGGTGAATTTTTCCAATTAGTTAAACCCATGTAATCTTTGGTTTTATCTACTCTGTTGTAAATTATTTCTGCTGCTGTTTTTCCAGTAATTGCAAAGTGTAATTTGTTTTGCACCATTTTATAAAACAACACAGTTTCTTCCGCATTTTTATTGTAATCGGCACTACATTGTTCAAAAATATCACCCAGTTTTTGATACAATCTACGTTCGCTATTTCGTATTTCTCTGATACGTTCCAGCAATTCATCAAAATAATCTTTGCCAAAAGGTTTACCATTTTTTAGCATTTCATCATTTAACACAAAACCTTTTATTATAAACTCTTTTAAGGTTTGGGTAGCCCAAATTCTAAACTGTGTAGCTTGTTTAGAGTTAACCCTATAACCAACAGCAATAATGGCATCTAAATTATAAAATTTTGTTTTATATTTTTTTCCATCACTAGCAGTAGCCGAGAATTCCTCGGTAACTGAATTTGAATCTAATTCGTTACTATTAAATATATTTTTTAAATGTAACGATACGTTATCTGTACTACAATCAAATAGTTGTGCTATAGCCTTTTGAGTTAACCAAAAATTTTCATTTTGATAGGTTACATTTATGCTTACAGTATTTGTTTGGTTGCTATAAAGTATTATTTTATTTTCCATTATTTACTCTAATTTTATGGCTTAATGTGCTTTTTGCCCTAGCCAAATTTATTAATTATCACTCAAATATAGTTGTATTATATTTTATTAAATAATCAATATTTTAAAAAGTTATTTCAAGAAAAAACAATGCGCTTTTAAAGTGTTATCCAACTCGGATATGATACTTTTCAAAGGCGATGCGGTTTTACAAATCCAAACTATTGCTAAATTTACTTGAAATAAATCCAAATCTCTAAAAATCACTTTGCACTTTTATGTTATCCCAATTGCGGTTTTTAATTGAATCCATCATCATCCAAATGGCAATTGCTGAAAGCACAATTAATAAAATTACAATGGGTAAAAAATCACGAATAAAATAATGAAGCACGCCAATGAATAGTGGAATAAGCATGGAAAACAAACCTCTTACAAAACTGCTTCCTTTTACTTTATTTCCTGCCTGAACAGAAAATGGTAGTTCTTTGAACGAAATATAAGCAATTACAAAAATAATGAGCACTTGGTTGCAAATTCCTAATATAAAGTTAGGAAAAGCTGATAAACCTAATAGTAAATATGCCAATGAAATAATTACAATAACCAACGGAAAATAAAATTTAAACAAAATAGATTTTACTGAACCCAAAATGAATAATCCAGGCTTGTTTACTGGTGTAATATAATATATCCAAGCGGCTTTGTATTTATCGCTAAAAGTTAAATATCCTAAAGCGGTTATCAAAACAAAATTGCAAAAATAAACGATAAAAATATAGAAAAATGAATTAGGTTCAGGCAATGTTAAACTTCCTTCATCGCTTTTATTATTTACAAAAAGCAAAACCACATAAACTGCTAAATATCCTAACGAAGGATACACTTTCATTTTAAAATCGCGGCTGCGGCTAGTCATTTTCCAAGTATGTAAAAAGCTCATTCTTTCAGCTCCTTTTTGGGTAAAAAATTTGCTCAATAAGGTCAAATATTTTGATGTGGTAGATTTTATAATTTTACCACTTTTGTTTACACTTGGCTCTTCGCTTGTGCCACTTATCATGGCTAGTTTTTGATTAAACGATGGAGCAAAATATTTAATTACAACCCAAATACTTAAAATTGGAATTGCTATACTTAACAACACACAAAGCACTAATTTAAAACCACCTTCAAAAGCAAATAAATATTGCCACGCACCCGCAAACCAATAAGGTGGAGCAAGCATAGCCAAGGTTGAATTTTCTAAATTATAGTTATCTAAAGTTGTTTGTTTAATTAGCCTTGGCACTAGTTGATAGCTTGCATACATGAGTATAGCTAACCCAATTTGAAAATAAGAAATGATGCTTTTAAACTTTTGCGGAGTGGTAATTTTTAGCACCAAAATGTAAATGGCATTTATAAAAAATATGGTTAATAATGTTGCCAAAAGAATAAAAACTACAAACAATAATAATCCCCAAATTCCATTTACATAAGCCATAAAACCCATCCCAATTAATGTCATAGGTAAAGCTGTTTTTGAAATATAAATTACAATGTAAAGTAACCTTGAAAGCAATACAGTTTTATCGTTCACAGGTTTTGGAAGTATAATAAAATTATCTCTCACATCAATTAAAACAGTAGTGAAATCTGCTATTAAAGTAGATGTTAGTACAAAAATATACATAGAGAAATAAATGGTAAGTTTGGTTACATAATTGGCTCCCATAAAAAACGAAAACATAAACATAACACCCAAAAATACTGACATTAATATTTGAGTATAACTAACGCCCGAAGTTGGTTTGTTTTGTTTGGCTTTTCTAATGGCCCTAATGCCTGTTGGCGTTCTATCGCCTAAGGTGATTTTGGTTTTTAAAATGGCTTTTAATTGGGTAGTATTTACACCCATATTTTGGTAAAATGCCTTTGGTAATAAAACCACATATACCAAAAATTTATCTATGAAATTCAATATATGAAGAGGAATCAATATCAAGTAAAAATAATACAGAAACGCCCAAAATAAATGCAATTTTTTTCAAAGTTGAATAAGACGTTTTTTCAGCATTTTTTTCAGTCATAGAATAACAAGGTTGAGAAACCCCTAACTTATCGGCAACAAAATCTTGAGAATATCCTTTTTCAATTCTTATCATTCTAATACGTTTCGAAAGTTCCATAAATATATAATTTAAACCTTATAATTTATAATTTAAAACCAATTGTTTAATAACAAGATGACGATTATTATTGTATTGCAAATTATAATAAAAAATATGAAAAACAAAAATTTAAACTGATTTTATTTGCTGCAATTATTGGGGTAGCAATTTCTTGTAAAAAAGAGACAAGAGAAATTTCTAAAAGTATTGTTCAACCTAAAAATGTCAATACAACTAATTCTGGGGAAGATTATTATAAAAATGGGGAAAATCCATACGATGAAATTGGACAAATTCATAATGATGGATTAAATTATTTATATAGTAATGTTGCCTTATGGAGTACTGACCTAGATGCTTCCTTGAAAAACTTAACTGTAGATTATGGAGTTAATGTTTTGGGCTTTAATCAAGGATTAGCTGATTCTACAATTACAGCTGATAGTGCTAACCTTAATTATTATGTCTCAAACAATATTGGACTTCAAGAAACACTTGATAATATGGTTAACGATTGGATGGCTTCTAATAATGCAAAAAATGTTATGCATTCATTATTGGATAGTGTTATGAATTATGACGACTCAATAAATATTACAAATTTAATAACTACGATTAAAAATATTGAAAGAGATAATATCTCAACTAACGCTAGTCTTACAAGTTCTGAAAAAGAAAGTCTTTATAAAGTTGCAAGTGTTTTAAGGCACAGTTTGTACTATTGGAATACAAATCCACCAACAACATGGCCAGACGATACTCCACCTCTGTTCTTAAAGAAGCTAAGAGAATGGATAAAAGAACATAAAGAGCCTATAAAAATAGCTTGTGCTGATGTTGCTGTTTTAATTTTGTCTCCTAACATATATGGCGTGCTGGCAGGAGTATTAACATCAATATCAGTCTCTTAGTCCATTTTTAAACGCTACTTAAATTAGTAATAAGTAGCGTTTAAATTTCCAATTCTTATAATAATCAACCAAAATGAAAAAATCAATTTTAATTACAATATTGTTTTACCTTGTCAAATCTGGGTTCGCACAAAATAATGAGAATCCTTTACGAGATGTAAAAGCACAACTTACTTTACAAAATACAAATATTCTTAGTTCAAATTCATATGGACTAGGCTTGGAATTTTCTTTTTTTAGTTCAAAAAATTTTTCTCATGGTTTGTATTTTAGCGCTTTAGAAAGCAGCTTACAATCGAACTTCAATTATGTAACAACTGAACCTGTTTTAAATATGAATGACATTGGAATATTAAATGAATTAGAAGTATTCCATATTAAAAAGCTACAGTTTAGCACTAATTTAACTACTGGATTTACGTATTTACGTTTAGGTAATAACCTAATAAAAGAAGGGATTGGTATTCGAGAGCAAAGTCAAAAATTTCATTCTGAATATTATTTTTTAACACAGCCAGGAATAAACCTTACAATGCCTATTACTTATACTGAAAAAAGTCTTGCAATAAATTTATCTGCACAAGCAAAATATAGGTTACTATTAGGAAATAACGAATTATTTATTGGTGAAAATGTTCAAAATAGCTTTACTTTTTTAATTGGACTTTCCATTGTTAAGTTTAAAAATAAATGATTAATTGTTAAAAGCATTCATTAACTGTTCCGAAGCCTCATTGTTGCCTGAACCTTGTGTAAGTAATGAGAATATTTGCTCTAAACTTTGATTGCCTTGTTGTTGTTTTAACTCATCAAAACTACCATCGGCTATTACAGTTCCATTGTTAATTAACACTATTCTATCGCTTACTTTTTCTACTACATCCATCATGTGGCTACAGTAAAAAATTGTCTTCCCATCTTTGGCTAATTTGCTAATTAATTCCTTTACAATTATTACGCTATTTGCATCTAAACCACTTAAAGGTTCATCTAAAATAATGATAGCAGGATTATGTAAAAGTCCTGAAATAATTAGCACTTTTTGGCGCATTCCTTTGCTAAAAGTATCCATGCGTTGGTGCATTACACTTTCAAGTCCAAAAGCAGTTAACATTTTAGTCATTCTATCTGTGGCAATGTTTTCATCTAACCCATATAATTCGGCCATAAAATTCAAAAATTCTATAGGAGTTAACACATCGTAAAGCTCAGCTAATTCGGGCACATAGCCTATAATACTTTTAACAGCCAATGGATCATTTTTTATATTAATTCCATTTACCAAAACTTCCCCTTCAAAATCAGAAATTAAGCCACAAAGTATTTTTACTGTTGTGCTTTTTCCTGCACCATTTGGACCAATGTATCCAATAATTTGACCCGGATAAATGTCTAAATTTATTCCTTTTAAAACCTGTTTTTCGCCAAAGTTTTTGTGTACGTTTTTTAAACTAATTATTGGTTGCATATATGGTGTTTTGAAAAATTAAAATTTGGTGCAATATAATTTTAGTACTGTAAATTTTATGCGAATAATTAGGAATATATTTAAATCGATTTCGTAAAAAATATTTTAATTGCTATGCAATAAATTTTCAAAAAAACATGATAGATTTAAGAAGTGATACCGTAACCAAACCAAGCGCAGCCATGCTTAACGCCATGATGGAAGCTAAAGTTGGGGATGATGTTTTTGGTGAAGACCCAACTGTAAATGAATTGCAAAGCTTTGCAGCCGATATGTTTGGAATGGAATCCGCATTGTTTTGCGCTAGCGGAACTATGACCAATCAAATAGCTATAAAATTACATACCCAACCTGGCGATGAAGTTATTTGCGATAAGCTTTCACATGTTTATTTATATGAAGGCGGTGGAATTGGCTTTAATTCGGGATGTTCAACAAGGCTTTTAGAAGGAAATTATGGGCGATTTACCGCAGAACAAGTTCAAGAAAATATAAACGATAAAAACAATATTCATTTTCCAATAAGCAAATTAGTTTGCATTGAAAATACAGTAAACAAAGGCGGTGGCGTATGTTGGGATATAGATGAAATAATAAAAATAAAAGCTGTTTGTCAAAATAACGACATGGCTTTACACCTAGATGGAGCAAGGCTTTTCAATGCTTTAGTTGCCAAAAACCAATCTGCTTTAAAGTATGGACAATTATTCGATACTATTTCTATTTGTTTGAGTAA
This sequence comes from Bacteroidia bacterium, assembly GCA_049318585.1. Lineage (GTDB taxonomy): Bacteria > Bacteroidota > Bacteroidia > UKL13-3 > UKL13-3 > JAAFJM01. Next base: position 20,085 of record JBMOGB010000019.1, read on the forward strand.
AGGAATGGGTGCTCCTGTTGGTTCATTGCTGTTAGGCAGCCGAAAAAATATTGCAAAAGCAACTAGAATTAGAAAAGTAATGGGTGGAGGAATGCGTCAAGGAGGCTTTTTAGCAGCTGCTGGTTTGTATGCTTTGCAAAATAATATTGAAAGATTAGCAATAGACTATGAACGAGCAAAAATTTTGGCAAGTGTTTTGCAATCATGCAATTTTGTTGAAAGTATTTATCCAGTTGAAACCAATATTGTAATATTTAAAATAAATCCAAATCAAGTAAGTACCAATCATTTCATTGATTTTTTGAAAAATAATGATATAAATGCTGTATGTATGGGTAATAATTTGATTAGATTTGTATTGCATTTAGACATTACAGAAAATGATTTCGATTTTTTATTAAATAAATTGAAACATATAAACTTAAACAAACCAATTCTTTGATTTTATAAAACAAATTACCATATTCGCCCTCCTTTATGAAAAAAATAATCTTCTTAATCACAATATTCAGTTTCGCATTTATTTATAGTGAAGCACAAGCCAGAAAAAAAGCCGTAGCTAAAGGCTATGATGCCATTTATCCATTTATAAGAGGAAAAGCAAAAGTGGTAAAAAACGGAAAAATTGGGTATATAAATATGGAAGGCGAAGAGTTTATTCCATGTAAATATGAAGAAATATTTCCGTTTGAAAATGGAAAAGCTAAAGTGCAACGAGCTACTAAATATGGTTATATAAACGAACAAGGTGTAGAAATTATTGAATGTAAATTTAGCTTTATTGGACCTTTTAAAAATGGAAGAGCCGTGGTAAAATTAAATGGAAAACTTGAAATTATAGATACTGAAGGAGCTGTGATTACTGAAGGCAATCATGGTGGTACGCAGTAAATTTTATAATCCTCGTCACAAAATTGAAATATTCGATTAGTTTTTTTGCTTCAATCAAAACAAATACTAATTTCGAACGGTTAATTAAAAATATAGCTGCATAGCAGTTTTACTACAATATAAAAATGAGTAATTTAAAGATAAAATTTGCTGAAAAAGCATTACCCTTAGCAGTTGAAATTAGAAATTTTGTAAAAGAAAATGGTGACGTTGTTTTAGGAGACTTCACTGTAGAAGATGTTTATGCTGGTCAAAAAGGCATTATTGGTTTATTAACCGAAACTTCACTGTTAGACTCAAACGAAGGAATTCGTTTTAGAGGATATACAATTCCTGAATTAAGACAATTACTACCAAAAGTTCCAGGTGGAACAGAACCACTTCCAGAAGGATTATTTTACTTAATGTTATTAGGCGAACTTCCTACTTACGATGATGTTTTAGATATTCAAGCTAATTGGGCTGCTAGAGCAAATGTGCCTGCTCACGTTTTTGCTGCATTAGATGCAATGCCAATTACAACACATCCAATGACTCAGTTTGCCATCGCTATCAATGCACTTCAAACCGATTCAGTTTTTGCAAAAGCATACAAAGAAGGAATAAACAAAAAAGATTATTGGGATTATACTTACGAAGATGTTTGCACTTTGTTAGCACGAATTCCTATTGTAGCTGCATATATTTACAGAAGAACTTATAAAAATGGTGACCATATAGCTTCAGATCCAAAATTAGATTGGGCTGCAAATTTTGCTCACATGTTAGGCTACGACCAAAACGAATTTTACAAACTAATGCGTTTGTATTTGGTAATTCATGCCGACCATGAAGGTGGCAATGTTTCAGCTCATACAACTCACTTAGTTGGTTCTACCCTAGCCGATCCTTATTTAAGTTTTGCTGCATCTATGAACGGACTTGCTGGCCCATTACATGGTTTGGCCAATCAAGAAGTAGTACGTTGGATAAAAGACATGCAAGAAGAAATTGGTGAAGATCCAAGCGAAGAACAAATTGCAAACTATATTCAACAAACTTTAACCGAAGGAAAAGTTGTTCCAGGATATGGACATGCTGTTTTACGTAAAACCGATCCTAGATTTACTGCACAACAAGAATTTGCTAAAACTTATATGCCCGATGATAAATTGGTAAATATTGTTTGGAAGGTTTATAAAGTGGCTCCACCAATTTTAGAAAATACAGGAAAAATAAAAAATCCTTGGCCTAACGTAGATGCGCATTCAGGAGCTTTATTATTACATTATGGTTTTGCCGAATACGAATTTTACACAGTATTGTTTGGAGTAAGCAGAGCTTTAGGTGTTATGGCTTCATTGCTTTGGGATAGAGCTTTAGGCTTACCTTTAGAAAGACCTAAATCGGTTACTTACGAATGGTTAAAAGCTACTGTAGCTGCTAAAAAAGCAACTTCATAATATTAATATTTAAAAACCAATATTGGTTTTTAAATATTTGCTTGTTTCTTTTTGCTTGTTTCTCCATAAATTTTATTGTCATTGTTTGTCTGAAAATGAAATTCCTTGCTACTAACAAAAATAAACTAGCCAAATTATTCCAAAATATAATTTCAATTGGTTTGTTATAACAAAAAAAGCTGTCTAAAATTAGACAGCTTTTTTTGTTATCATGTAAAATTGATTTATTTACTTATCACAAACGATTTGCTGAATACACCTTTAGCTGAATTTATTCTTACAAAATAAAAGCCATTACTTTGATTTGATAAATCGAAAATGTTTTTAGACTGTAATTGACTATCAAATTTTGCTACTAATTGCCCAGTAACATTATAAATATCAATTGATGTAAACTCAATTTCGCTTTTCATGTCTATGTTTAGCATCCCTTTACTTGGTGATGGATACATACTAAAGTAGTTTTCAAATAAGTTTTCAGTTACACCCTCAGACGAATTAGTTACGTTTACTTTTCTAGTTACTACTACTGAACGATTTCCAGAAGGATCGGTTACCACATAAGATACTGAATAAATACCTGGAATATCGTTTCTTAAATTACTTTGGTCTACTATAACTTGAGCATTTAAATTAGTATAATAATTGTCTTGTACGTTAAATCCAGGCTCTTGGAATTCTTTAAAACGAGGTAAGTTCAATGGATTTGCTCCCAATAAAGTAATAACTGGTAAGCTACGTTTCGATACTTTAATAAAACGAACTATACTATCTTTATTACCAACACAATCAGTAACTACAAACTTTACAGGGAATATTCCTAAGGTATCGTTACGCAGTGAACTTGGAGTTCTAACAATTACCAATGTATTGGTTGCACAATAATTGTCTGTAGCAGAAACACCAGGAATAGTAAAGTTAGTAAATACTTCTACTTCTGTAGTTAACTCACCAATTAAAGTAATTGATGGTTTAATATAATCAGAAACTTCAACTGGAACGGTGTATGAACTTGCACTGTTTCCTGATGAGTCGGTAACATTATAAACCACAAAATATTTTCCAAAAATGTTTTGGTTAACTCCACTGCTAAATATTACACTTAATGACCTATCGTAATTATCAGTAGCAGTAACTATAGCTAATGGATTAAAAGCAGTTCCTATTTGGTGTTTATAAGTTGCTCCAATGAATTTTTTAACAAAATTTGGCTTAGTTGTATCTCTTACTCTTATTTGACGAACTGCAGTTTTGTTAAAGTTAAATGCATCAGTTATGCTATAATTCATAGTGTAATTACCAACTTTGTTTTTGTTTAAATTGGTAGTGATTATAACATTTGGATTAATGTTATTACCATTGTTTTCTAAGGCTGTAAAACCTGGTTCTACATACTCTGTGCCTACTTCCATTGTAAATAACAGTGGTGTTGCCAACACCAAAACAGGTCCAGTACTATTTAATTCTACAATTACAGTTCTGTATAAAGTATCTGATGTATTTCCTGAATAGTCTGTTACAAAATATTTGATATTATATACGCCAATATTTGCTGTATCTAAAGTAGAAATAGTTTGAACTCTACTACTAATATCGCCTTCAATATTATCAATGGCAGTAACACTTGGATCAACAAATAATTTGTTTATTTCTGTTCTCAAAATAGCTGTTCCATTTAAAACAACCACAGGTTTTACCTCATCTTTCTTAATAGAAACATTGAAATCTTTGAACATTCCAATTACTGAATAAACAGAGTTAAACTGAGTAGAATTTGCTAAATCTAATCCAACTCTCATTCTAGTATTGCCATAAGCTTGGTTAGCAGGAATAATAATGGTATCGGTTAATTGTGCATCACCATTGTTTATTTTGTTTAGTATTAATTCACTGTTTTCAAAGTTTGCATTGTAGTTTTTATCAATCCATATTTTATGATCTAATGGTGAACCAGCACTTGGTCTATCTAATACTATTGCATATTTTCCTCCTCTGTACATGGTTCCAACTTGTGTGGTGTTGTTTATGTATTGGTACGAAGGTGCAGTAGCAACTGTAAATGTGCTATCTATTCCAGCTAATCTTACTCTTCTAATTCCCATTGTTGCATCGGCAATGGTTGAAAAAGTAGTTCCTGTTCCTGGAGTTTGGTAAGCACTTACATTTATAAATGCTGCTTTTGTAATTGAATCTATTCCAAAAGCATTGGTAGTTGTTAAACGAACAGTGTAAGGAACAGGGCTTGTTAAACGTACTTGTGGGTTTTGGCTAGTTTGTGTAGTTCCGTTTAAATACTGAACAGCACCAGGAATAAATGTCCATCTCCAACCTGCAACACCATTAGCAGTTTGATCTATCATGGTGAATGTATCTGTGTTAAATCCTAGGAATTTATCAGCTGTAAAACGAGCAATTGGTGGACGATTTACTGGTAAAAATGCTACTTGCTTGCACGAAGTATCTGAACCAACACAATTATAAGTTACCAAACAAATGTTTTTTAAAGTTGGAACTGTTATTAAATAAGTACGTGTTGGACTTGATGTTGTTGAATCAAATATGCCATTACCATCGGTATCCCAACTGTATTTCATTAGTTTTCCAGTCGATTTGTTTTTATATGAAACCAATTGATTTGAATAAACAGTATCTGAAATTTCAATTCTAGAAACTGGTTTTGGATAACTAGCTGGAGTAGCTTTCCATCTTATAATGAACGAAGCCGAATCGTAGTTAGGAGGTAAAGCACCAGCACCCGGTTTGTATTTTAAAGTTATTGCGTTTCCTCCTTTTATAATTGATTGTGCAGTAGTCAAAGGGATTTGTCCTCCAGCACTTGCGCCAATGGCAGTAATTCTTGGTGATGTAGTACTAGGACCATTATATATTACAATACTATCAGTTGGCCACATTTTTATTCTTTCTACATATAAAGTAATTGAATCGGCACAAGGAGCAATGGTAAAACCAGGGCAGTTACTTGGCCAGCTACTTCTAGCATAAGTTTGGTACGGACCACTGATTCCATAAACAAAACCTTCTTCATTTACGCTTGTAAATCCGCCCGAACCTGAACACATATAATTTCCTTCAACAACTTTTATGTATTGGCTTTTACAAATAGAATCGGTACCTCGTAAGTTCCAAACACGCAAACAAACTTTAAACTGACCGGGGTCAAAAGCGGCTAATCGAGGACTTGCTACATTATATCCAAGTTGGCCAGTCCCTGTAATAAAATAATTGGCAATTCCATTTGCAGGGTCGGTAATACAACTAATACAAGGTGGATCTATTGTCCAATCCCACTGAGTTGGTCCATTTGCAGTTAAATCAATAAAAGGTGCTTCTTCAGTTATACCCATAATTCGTTTAAAGGTAATAAAATCGGCACGAGGCGCTTGACTTGGAGTATCTACATAAATGTATTTATAAATTGAATCGCGTAATGAATCGCGTTTAAAATTATTTACAGCTAATAATTTTACAAGCTTTAAACCAGGAGAAGTAAAAGTATAAGTAATATTGTTATAATATTTAGCAGTATCTATAAATCCAGCTTGGCGATAGTAACCAGTTTGTAAAGGATTTTCGCCTGGGAAATCCCAAAACACACGGCTTTGGAAACTAGAAGTATTGATTAAAGTAGCAGGGCTATTGATCCAAACGGTATCGGGTGCGTAAAAGTTAGCAATAGGTGGTAAAATTGGACCAGAAGAAGTTCCAGTAATCATATCTACACCAAAGTTAAAAAGCTGTTGCCCTTGACCCGAATAAGTCATAGAACATGTGCCAGGCGTACTATAAGAGCGTCTCATGGTTGATTTTGTTGCATTTGTAATATTAAATCCCCCAGTAGAACCACAGTTTAAAACTTCAATAACTAAACTTTGTGTTGGGTCATAAACATATGGAGTTGGAAGAGTAACCATTAACCAACCACTAGAATTAGATGAAGTTACAACCGATGTAGCAGTATAGACAGTTGTTAAACCTGTCATTGCATTTGATGGTAATCCAACTAGTGTTGTTTGAGTCAAGCTTATTGTTAAACTTGAAAATGTTAATGATAAACTTGGTGTTCCTTGGAAATATAATTTAGTAATCCTACCAAGGTAAGCTCCTGTCAATTCACCTGGTGCTACCAATGATTGCATTGCTAATCCAGATGCTTGGTTAAACGGATAAGTATTACCAGGAGCGTTTACATCACTAGTAAAAAAAGTAGGAGTCTGAGCCTTTAAGTATTCAGAGAAAATTGCTCCGTAAACTATTAAAGTAAATAATAAAAGTAGATTTTTTTTCATTTTATGTTTTTATATTAGTTGTTTTCTTTATTCAAAAGTATCATTGTTTTTGACAAAACAAAATTTTTATCATTTACTTTAACATTACGATATTTTATGTTGACCGGTTTGCAAAATAATTACAAAAAAAACCGACTCTTTTGGAGTCGGTTTTTCTTTATTTTGATTTTTTTTATTTACTAATTACAAACGATTTACTAAATACACCTTTTGCAGTATTCATTCTTATAAAATACAAGCCATTACTTTGGTTCGATAAATCAAATACATTTTTAGTTTGTATTTGGTTTTCGAATTTAGCTACTAATTGTCCTGTTACATTATAAACTTCAATTGAATTGATGTCAATAGCATTTAAAATGTCAATGTTTAACAATCCTTTACTTGGCGAAGGATACATACTAAAATAGGTTTCAAATAGGTTCTCAAACAAACCAGTATTACAAACTTTTGCCAATACATTTACCTGACGAGTAACAGTTACTGAGCGATTTCCTGAAGGATCAGTTACCACATAAGTTACTGAATAAACACCCGGTAAATCATTACGTAAACCAGAAATATCAGTAAGCACTTGAGCATTTAAATTAGCATAATAATTATCTTGAACATTAAATCCTGGCTCTTGGAATTCGCAGAAACGTGGTAAATTCATTGGATCAGCACCTAATAAAGTAATAACTGGTTTACTACGTTTCGATATTTTTATAAAACGAACTATGCTATCTTTATTACCAACACAATCAGTAACTACAAACTTAACAGGGAATGTTCCTAAGGTGTCGTTTCGTAATGAATTTGGTGTTCTTACAATTACCAATGTATTTGTAGCACAATAATTATCAGTAGCAGTTACACCAGGAATAGTAAAGTTTGTAAACACCTCAACCTCTGTAGTTAAGCTACCAGTTAAAGTAATTGCTGGTTTAATATAATCAGATACTTCTACGGGAATAGTCAAAGTAGTTGCACTATTTCCTGATGAATCGGTAACATTATAAACCACAAAGTATTTTCCAAAAATGTTTTGGTTAACTCCACTAGCATAATTAATACTTAACGATTTATCATAATTATCAGAGGCTCTAACTATTGTTAAAGCATTAAAAGCTGTACCAATTTGATGTTTATAATCAATTCCAACAAATTTCCTATTAATAGTTGGCTTAGTTGTGTCTCTTACTCTAATTTGACGAACTGCAGTTTTGTTAAAGTTAAACGCATCGGTTATACTATAAATAACTGTATAATTACCCACTTTAGTCTTATCAATATTACTCGTTTTTATAACGTTTGAATTAATATTATTACCACTATTATCTAAAGCAGTGTAACCTGGATCTTGGAAATCAGTTCCAACTTCTAAATCAAAAACTAAAGGTGTATTTAGCAACAAAACTGGACCGGTACTATTTAATTCTACAATTACAGTTCTGTATAAAGTATCTGATGTATTTCCTGAATAGTCTGTTACAAAATATTTGATATTATATACACCAATATTTGCTGTATCTAAAGTAGAAATAGTTTGAACTCTGTTACTTATATTTCCTTCTACATTATCAACTGCGGTAACACCTGGATCAACAAATAATTTGTTTATTTCTGTTCTCAAAATTGCAGTGCCATTTAAATTTACAAATGGTTTTACATCGTCTTTTTTGATAGAAACATTGAAATCTTTGAACATTCCAATTACTGAATACACAGAGTTAAACTGAGTAGAATTTGCTAAATCTAATCCAACTCTCATTCTAGTAT
>JBMOGB010000020.1:0-27541 GCA_049318585.1 Bacteroidia bacterium
GGAAAAATTAACGATACTGTAGTTGTGAATGAAGCATTTATCATCAAAGCAGATGTTTGCCATATTGATAAAGTAAGCGGAAAGACCGAAGTTAATTTATAAGCAGCTAATATATTTTATAATCATCCTATTACATAAAAATAGAAAAATATTTTTCCAATTATAATTTACATCCTCAGATTTTAAAAAGATAAAACAGATCATTATTATTAAATCATTTATTTAATAGTACAAATTATTAATTTTTAAAATCTCAACAAATGAAAAAACAAAATTATCTGCTGTTTCAATTATCCGCCATAATGGGGATAATTTTAATACTGTTTTTATCATCTTGCAAAAAAGATGTTATGAATGACGACACAATTCCTCAACAAAACCAGGAGTTTTTCGATTTCTCTTTAGGTTGCGAATTATTACCTGCAACTGAATATGCAAAAATACAAATGGCAAAAACGCCGGATGTAATATTTAAAGTTACAAGCTTGAATCTGAATGTGCCCCCTATAGGAAATCAGGGCGGTGAAGGCTCTTGTGTGGCATTTGGAACGACCTATGCAGCCAGGAGTATCAACTGGCAGGCAAATCATACTGCAGCATGGAACTACTCAGCTAATATTTTCAGCCCTGAGTATGTATACAATCAAATTAAATTAAATGCTTCTTGTGGTTCAGGTACTTATGTAACCCGTGGTCTTAATTTACTGCAATCAGAAGGTGTATGCACATGGGCGTCTATGCCTTATACCGACCAAAGCTGCTCATTGATTCCAAATTTGACTTTAAAAACCCTGGCAGCGAGTTACAAAATTCCATCTTATAGCACAGTAGCCATTAATACGACAAGCATTAAAAGTTTTCTGACCATCGGAAAACCCATTATCGTAGCAGGCCCGGTGAATTCAGATTTTGTTAATCTAAAAAACAATAAAATTTTGAGCAATTTTAAAGGCCATTCTCTTGGAGGACATTGCTATTGTGTTGTAGGATATGATGATACAAAATCGGCCTTTAAATTTATGAATTCATGGGGAACATCATGGGCGAGTGCAGGATTTGGCTATATTGCGTATTCAAAAATTGCTTCCTGGTGGTCAGAAGCTTATGTAATCAATTAATCGACTTGAACCTTTATTGAACCTACAGCCCTTCTTCTTATTTCTCAAAAAAGCTTAGGCGTAAATAACCTAAGCTTTTTTATTGAATATCAGTAGTATGCTAAAAATAATCCTTGGATTTTATAAGCCCATTATTACATTTATCTGTAAAATATTTCTGAAACGGCCTCTGAAAAAACAATACTAAAGTTCAACGAAACCTTATCTGAAAACTAAAATTCTAAATCAAAACCTTCATTCGGTTTATTCTCAGTATCTCTGATTATATAATCGTTTGTCGATACTTTTACTGAAAATCCTGCGTTTAAGATTAAACCTAAATCGAATAAAATGAAAAAGAAAATATTATTCGCAATTGCAGTAATGATCTGTAGTTTTGGATTTTCTCAAAACGGGAAAGCAACTGTAAAAATTTTTATCGGCAATACACTTTGTGGTGAAAATGTCAATGTAGAAATGCAAAGAAGTCAATTGCTCAAAGAGGGGAAACTTACAATTGTTGTGAGCGATAAAGACACCATAACTAATATGAGTTTTACGCTACAAATGATGAAATCGGATTACCTGACCGAAAAAATTAAAGCTACTAATTCTGTTTTCCCTGTTCAGGCAATACGATACCTCAAACCCAATGATACCGATTTAAAAGTGAAGAAGATCTGGGTAGAAAACATTAGCATTGAGTACAAAGACGAAAACGTGAAGTTGCCAATGTTCACAATAATAGTTAAGGATTAATGAATTAAACTACAAGTAAGCCTTTTTAATACTGATCTTTTGAGTAATGTGGCAAAAAATGCAAAACACTTTTAAAACTTTTTTCTCAATTGCAGATAGAGTCTGTAAAATTGATTGGGGCTTTCGTAATCTGTTTCGATATTCAAAGTAAAAAGAATTTTTTTAATCATTTCAAAAGAGATATTCACATCAGCAATATGCTGTTTTAAAGGCAATTCGGAGTTGAAAACTTTATAATTTACAAAACTGTATCCCATTCCAATATTAATTTTCCCTGAATTAAATCCGCGGTAGAATCGTAGATTATAAATATTCCCATTCAAATAACTTGATTCCAGCATTGTAACTGACAATGTAGTAGCTATTTCTGATTTGAAAAGATTTCTATGAGAAAGAAACAAATAAGCATTTTTATTTGGACTTGGGTCTTTCTTTTGAAACTGATATCCAATTCTTGCGCCTGTATAAATATTTTGTGAAACAGTAAAATTACCCTGGAAACTAAGCCCTTGTCGTGTTTCAGATTCAATGAGTGTACTTAAGTAGTTTTTATCAGTTTCGTAATAAATAATATTCTTTCTGGAATCATAGGTCCCTGATAGCGTTAACTTTTTAAAAGGCCTGTATCTTAATGATAAATAACTACTTGTTAAACTCAGGGTATTTTGTTTTTGTCCGTTCAAAACCTTGTATAGGTCTAATTCCAATGTATAAAACATAGAAACATTTTTCACAAAAGAACTATTGTGTTGGAAATATAAAAAACGTCTGTCAGTTTTTAAATGATTGGTTTGTTCAACAACGGCTATAGAATTTTGCATATTCATTGTTGAGTTTTGCATCGTATGGCCGAAATAAACTCCATATTGCAATAAATTTAAATTAAAACTATAATCAAGATAATCTGGCCGGGAGCCAACGAAACCTCCTATAAAAAGTTTTTTAAATGATTTTTCAGCTTGAAATCCATCAATTGCACCAATGTTTGAAATATTTTGATTAATTTTTCTTCCAAAACTAATATATGAATTGTTTTTTAAGTCATATTTTATTGATAAACTGTATATCTTCAGCCCATTAAAAATATTCTTTTGAACATTCTTCCATTCCCCTTGCTGTTGTCGGAATAAGATATTACTTTCCAGTGAGAATTTTGAATCAGAAATATTATTTATATTTAATAGAAATGAGTAGCTGTTAACATATGAACTAATTGCTGGGGTGTTTGAAAAATTTGAATAGTTAGCAATACCTATCTGTCCGTAAATTTTTTGTTTCCCAACTTCGATTATAGATTTTCTCTTTCCTGATAATATTGATGAATCTTTTTTGTCACTTAATATAATTCTTGGGAGTTCTTTAATTTCAGCTGTTTTCTTCTTTTCAGTTTTTCTTTTTGCAATAATTTTATCATTTATATTAAATTTATTGGAAGACAATGGAGCACATAGAACTGAAACGGATGAAAGATTTTTAACGATAAAGGCAGGGATTAATTGATTATTATTAAATGAATAAAGAGTATCACCTATTGATATTCCTGAAGTTGATTTAAATTTTATATAGGTATTCTGAGAGCTATTAAAAGATACAGCCCCTTCAGTTTCTTCAGAATTTATTTGAGCATTAAGATTTAAAGACAAAATAAACAAAAGACATATAAAAATTAAACTTTTCATATTTAATCATTTAAAATTTATTTATTTCCTTGTCCTGTAGGATGACAATTATAACATTTTGTGCTTACCCAGGAGTAACCACTTACACCATTATGATCATTGTTCATCGAGGATTGATTGTGGTCATGACAATCTATACAACTATATGTGCAATTTGCAGGATTGGTATGGCATTGATTACATGCAAATCCACTGTGTTTTCCTGAACTGATCGGGAAAAAATTCTGGTGTTGAAAATTAACTGGTTTCCAACCCGGATTGGTTGTATGACATACTAGGCAATTTGTAGAATAACATCCGCTAGTATGGACGGGATTGGTAGTTGCATCGTAATCTTTTTTATGGCAAGAATAACAATCAGAAGGGATATTGCAATTATTATTAACATGACATTTAGAACAGTCTACATTTGAGTGACCCAATGTTAAAGAAAAATAACTATTATGCTGTAAAGTTATAGGTTTCCAACCTGGGTTTGTGGAATGGCATTGCGTGCAATTTGTCGTAAAACATCCACCAGAATGAACAGGACTGGTAGTGGAATTATAATCTGCTTTATGACAGGAATAACAGTCAGTAGATGTATTTGTATAATTATTATTAAGGTGACACTTTGAACATTCAACATTTGCATGTCCCAATTTAAGAGGGAAGGAATCGTGGTTAAATCCAGCCCCACCCCAACTATAAGCATAAATATAATGACATTGTGTGCATTCTGTTGGGAAATTATAAGTATTGTGATTTGGGCTGGTTGTTGACATATAATTTGCCCTGTGGCAATCTATACATTCAACACCCAATACTTCATAACGATGCAGAGATTCAGATTTATGACATTTTTGACATTCAGTCATGGTATGAACGCCTACAAGCGGAAACCGGGTTTGCTGATGAATTTCAGAAATATTATTTACAAGCCACGAAGCAGGGGTATGGCATTTATCGCAATAATTCCCAACAGTTTGACTATGAATGTCTGTATGACAGCTTTTACATTCTGTTTTAGTTTTTGCCTCTGAAAAAACCAACGTTGGATGGCATAATCTACAGTTGATTTCATTGTGTTGTCCGGATAAAGGCATTTTTGTAGCCGAATGGTTAAAAGAGTAAATGTCTTTATCTAAGCTCCAGCCTTTTGAACTATGGCAGGTACTGCAACTAATATTAAAATCTTTACCATGAGGAGGTTCTTCCGTAAAAACTCCAATTAAATAAAGGACAAAAGTCCATACTATGAATGACAAGATTCGCATTTTACACCGATTTTATAACGTATATAAATATTATTATTAATTTCTGTAAATTTATGACACTTTTTACATTCTACATTGGCATGCTTTCCATCTAACTTAAAAGCAGTATTGTTATGATCAAATTTTAATGTTTTCCAATTTTCATACTCATGACATTTGTAACAATCTGTAATGCCATCTTTGTCAAATTGTTTGAAATGCTTGTCAATGTGGCAATTAGTGCAATTTGTTGATAAATTTACAAATTTTTGTTGTTTGCTTCCATCAGTTTTTTCTGTAAAATGGCATTTCTTACAAGTTTGTAATTTGTGAGCACCTAAAAGATTAAATTTTGTTTTTGAATGATCAAAATTAATTTCACTCCAGTTATTATTACCATGACAACTTTGGCAATTTTCTTCAGGGTAATATTTTTTGCTGATAAAATCGGAATGAATATTTTTATGACAATCAATACACTTTTTCCCGATTTCTTTGAATTGCCATTTTTCTGTTTTTTTATGACAATCAAGGCAAGGTACTGCAAAATGGGCTCCTTGCAATGTAAATATATTTTTATTATGCTGTTCTAAAGTATAAGTAGTGTTTTGAAAGCCAGTTAAATTATGACATGTAGAACAATCAGGTGAAATACTGTCTTTTGCAAACTGATTGTTGTGATAATCTTTATGACAATCAGTGCATTTATCATGTTTGAGAGCTGTTGTAATTTTTATTTTATGACATAGCTTGCAATCGACTGCCATATGCTTTCCTTCAAGAGCATAGTTTGTTTTTGAATGATCAAATTTATTTATTCCCTTGGTTTTTGTAAATGATTCGGTAGTATGACATTGTATGCAATTTTCACCGAATTTATTTTTATGTACATCTAGATGACAGTTTGAGCAACTTTTATATTGCATGCCAGTAAAATTTTGAAATTTTAATCCTTTTTTGTTTTCAATTTTATGGCACTTTAAACATTCCACATTTGTGTGCTTTCCTGTTAATTGATACTTTGCATTGCTATGTTTAAATTTGGATGCTGGTTTAAATGCATTCGCATCATGGCAATTATCACAGCTTTTAGCTAAAGTGTTTTGATGGTAATCAATATGGCAAGTTGCACATTTATTATTAAGGCCTAGATAAGTAAATTTCTTAGCTATTATACTTTGAACAGTAATCTGTTTTTTATTATGGCAGTCTTTGCAGTTTTTTTTGCTATGAGCACCAATTAATAAAAACCCTGTTAAATTGTGATTAAACTTTTTTTCATCAAACCTAACTATCTGAAAATTCTTTCCGTGGTGATCGCTATGACAACTAGCGCATTGTTTTCCTTTTACTTCAATGGATGAGTGGTAGCCTTTGTTTTGCGAAACACGCTCTTTTAGTTCTTTGTGACAATCAAGGCATTTGTCATTTGATAGTTTTTCTCCTAAAATATGACATTTTGTACAGTTTGAAATACCTTCTAAATGACTATGATAGCTCGATAATTCTCCTGGCGAAATTTGAGCATAACATTTTCCTCCTGCAAAGGCAATTAGTAATATAATCAATCTAAATTTACCAAGCTTCATCATTCGTGCTTTTTAAAATTTAATGCTTTAAAATTGCATCACCGAATTTTTTAGTGATTTGTATGCCTATTTTTTGTAAGAATTGAGTAGGGAGTTCTCCTCCGGCAAAAATAAATACGAGATCATTTTTTATGCTCTGTTTTTCATTATCATTACAAATAAGTATAACGTTTTCTTTTTCTATCGAAACTGGTTTTGAATTAAACCTGACATCTATGCTGCCTTTTTCAATTGCTTCCTTTATTCGTATACTATTCATAGGTTTTATTCTATTAAATGCTTCACTCCGATAGGATAGTATTACTTTGTTCTGATCTGCAAGTAGTAATGCTGATTCTATTGCAGAATCTCCCCCACCAATGATTAATATGTTCTTATTGTTAATACTCTCTGGTTCAAGAAGACGATAAGCAACTTTTTCAAGGGTTTCGCCCGGAATATCTAACTTTCTGGGTGTTCCGCGCCGACCAATTGATAATAATATTTTTTTTGACGTATATTCTTCTCCAGCCAAGGTAGTAATTCTAAAAACATTATTTTCAGAAGTGATGGATTCTACTTTAGCATTTTCTTTTAAGGCTATATTATTTTTGCTGACAACAGTTTTCCACAATTCAAGTAAATCGGATTTGCTTGTTTCAAATAACTTAACTTTCCCATAAAGTGGTAACTCCATTGGGGAAGTCATTACTATTTTTGCTCTCGGAAAAGTAAAAACAGTTCCACCTAAAGTATCCTGCTCTAAAATTAATGCATTCAAATTATATTTCTTAGCGGTCAATGCAGCCGATATACCTGCAGGGCCAGCCCCAACTATAATCAAATCGTAGGCTGCATCTAGTCCTTTTTCAATAGATTTAACAATATTCTCTACGGCTTGTTTGCCTTGTTCAACAGAATTTTTTATTAAGCCCATTCCTCCCAATTCACCGGCAATATAAATACCATGTATATTGGTTTCGAAATTTTTATCAATATGAGGTATATCCACCCCTCTTTTTTCTGTTCCTATACAAAGTGTAATTGCTTGGGTAGGACAGGCATGGAAACAGGCCCCATGTCCTACACATGATGATGCATTTATTATAGTAGCTTTTCCATTCTTGATTCCCAATATATCTTTTTCGGGACAGGCTGCAATACACGCACCTGTTCGGATACAGCTATTTTCATTTACAACAGGATGAAGTGAAACGGGTTCATACAAGCCTTCTGCTTTTGCAATTTTTATTTTTTCATCTACAATTCTGGAGTTTTTTCTTTGCTTCCATAAATAAAAAACAACGGCAATCAGACAAAGCAAAAAAACTGAAGAATAAATAATAATATTTTCTAATAGTACTTCCATAATTTAAAATATCCATTTTGATCCAAACGCAATTGCAATTGCAACATGAACTATCATTACGATTAACATAATAAAGGCAAAAGGTAAATGAGCAACATGCCAGTACTTTAACAAATTTTGCATGGTTGTGAGTCTGTCAATTTTCCTGTTTAATGAAATTTCATTCTTAAGCAGATTGATGATTTTTTTATTTTCGTTTCGGCTCAGATTACTTTTATGAATGATAGATTTTACGCTCTTAATTGATTTTCTATCATCTATATAGGTTTTGATATAACTGACAAAAAAATTGCCATAATACAAACCCACTTTCTTTTTTGTAATTTCAATTATTTTATCATAATTTTCTTTGTCAAGCTTAACATTGTTATTCAACATTCCTTCAACATCGGTTTTAAGACTACTAACTTCACTTAAACTTAATTCCCGACCTTCAATACTTCTGGGGATTTGGATATATATAAACCTACCAATAATACCACTTGCAAATACGGCTACCATGCTCCAGAAACTTATGGCAACAATGCCTCCAAATTTAAAAGAAGTGTGAAAAAGAACGAGAGTTGGCCCTACAGTGCATAAAAAAATGTGAAATTCAAGCCAATATTTTAAAGATCCTAATCTAAAAAAACGCTTTACTCTTTTTCTGAGCATATAAATAATAACTCCAATCAGCATAAACAGAGATCCGATAATTCCATATCCATGACCTAAAAACCCACTTGGTTTAAGAATTTTATAATCAGGATGAAAGAATCGTTCTTCTATACCTGTCCTATAAAAAGAAATCCCTCTGTATACTAGAAAACCAAATACGATGATAACGATGAGTCCTAATGAAAAAATGAATAATCTATGAACAGTTTTGGTCATTGTATTAAATTTAAAGACGTGATTGTAATTGAATTGTAAAATTGAATATAAAACTGAAAATGCATAAACAATTATAATTATGAATGAAATGTATTTATTAAAGCAATGTTTGACCTATTTCCCCCAACCGAAAACTTATCCTTTGCATATTAAACAAAGTAAAATAAAAGAGGTATAAAATTACTATAAATAACGATATAATTTATTGTTTGTAGATATTTATTTTATTTTGTTAAAATTAACAAATCGAAAAATTATTAATATGCAGAAAATAAAGATGTTAAAAAAATTAAATCAATTATATGAATAGATTTAAATCATAAAAATTTAATAAATTTCTTTTAATTGAAAGAAAATATTAAAAAAAATTAGAATTTATTACGTGCGGATACTGGACTTTTCTTAAAAGAATACTAATTTAATTTAAACACACTTCGTGAGAAAGTGTCATTAAAAAGTTTAGAAAAATTCAAATTTATCAGAAAAATCAACGATGCCGTAGTCGTTGATGAAACATTTATCATCAAAGCAGATACCTGCCATATTGGTAAAGTTAGCGGTAAGACCGAAGTTGTTTTGTGAGAGATAAAATAATATAGAATTACCCTATAAATCTGTAATTACAGCTAAGTACACTTTAATGGCAGGTTTGCCTTATTAAGTGTGATCCCGACAGGAATAACTATACTTCCACACTATACCACACAATTCTTATTATTTACTATAAATCAATTATTTACACATTTATTTTTAGCATGCTTTAGTACTAAAATGTACCCTAAAACCTTAAATGTTGTACCACTTGTTGTACCATTCATTATTTTTTGTATCTTTGTATTTAATTTAATATCAATTAATCATGGCATCAATTAAAGTAATATTAAAAGAAAACAAGAAGGATATTAACGGCGAAATCCCTCTTTATTTGCGCATCATCAAAGATCGTAAAGCAAAGTTTATTTCATTAGGCATCAAAGTTAAAGAAAAAGATTGGAACCCAGCACAAAGCATTGTGAAAAAATCCAATCCCGATGCGTTGAGGTTAAATAATTTCATTACCCATAAAATTGCAGAAGCTCAGGATTTTTCACTAGAGATGCAAACCTCATCTAAATATGTAGAACCCAAAGCCATTAAGCAGGCAATTCTGGGTAAAACATCCGTTAACTTTTTAAAATATGCCGATGATTTTATTGAAAATTCAAAGGCAACCTATTCTGTAAGTACTTACAATAGATACAAGGCTGTAATATCCAAATTACGTGCTTATAAAAAAAACGCAGATTTTACATTCAGTGATCTTACTCCTTTATTTTTGAAAACTTACGAAAACCATTTAAGGACTAAGCTTGATAATTCAACTAATACCATCCATGCTAATTTTAAAGTTTTCCGTCGTATTATCAGAGAAGCTATTAATGACGATTTGATGCCCTACGATAAAAACCCTTTCCTTAAGTATACAGTTAAAACCACCTCAACAAATATTGAATTTTTAACCGATGCCGAACTCCTGCTTTTTGAAAACTTAGAGTTAGCGCCTGATTCTTTAAAAAATCATCATCGAAATATGTATGTTTTTGCTGCCTATGCTGCTGGTTTAAGAATAGGTGATTTACTAACTTTAAAATGGTCTAGTTTTGATGGTGCACGCCTGCTGGTAAATACCAAAAAGACCAATGCTACGGTTTCATTCTTGTTACCGGATAAAGCACTCGAGATTATTGAATTTTATCAAAGACGTGATACAAATGATTCTGTTTATATTTTTCCTTTCTTAAACAATGCAAATATTAATGTTTCAGATCGTGTAGCCCTTCACACTTTTATTTCTTCAGCTACCGCCTATACCAATACCGATTTAAAAGATTTTGCGAAAAAACTCAAGATTGACAAACACATCCACTTCCACACCTCCCGACATACATTTGCAACCCGTGCACTCCGCAAAGGTGCCCGTATAGAATACGTATCCAAGCTCCTGGGCCATGCTTCCATCAAAACCACCCAAATCTATGCCAAAATCATAAATGAGGATTTAGATACAGTGATGCGTCTTTTTAATGAAGCTATTATAATAAATGAATCTATTATTATATAGGTATAGCCTTATGAGGTTTTATTCTAAATAATATTTTTTGAGTCACTCTCAAATTGTCTTTTATTTTCCCGCCCTTGACAAATTTTATCCTAAAATTTGAAACCCTATCTTTCTTTCTTATCTGTTAATAATAGTCAAAAACTTTTTTCGCACTTTGCTTTTTTATTTTATAGTTTTACAGTCATATTTACCCAACAATGAATTTATAAATTCTATATATGCTGTAAGTATGAATCCAACAGAAAAGTATTACGATGAATACTTTAAAATCATTGGTAAAGAAGGATGTAAAATGTCCATTTTTGATTTTTATGTTGTTGTAAGACGTGTGACACATAATTTTAAAAAAGAAATAAATCGTATTTTAGAGTATAAAGATTCAGATTCTGCTAGGCTTTTTTATATCAGTGGTATTAAATTAAAATTTAAAGAATTTGTCCCTCCTGACAACAATATTGGCGGTTATTTTCTGAATTATAAAAAATTATGTGATTATTGGTGTAAAAAGTACGACTGCGAAAATAAACCCCAAATCTTTCAAACATTCAGTAGTAAATTAACTCCTGTTTTTGTAACAAATCCTGTTGATTTTAAAGATAAACTTGCAGATTTCTCAAAAGCTAAAATAATTAGAGAAAATTTTCTCGATTTTCTTCGCTTTGGTGCTATGAAAGAAATCTATGAAATTCTTGATTTATATGAAGAAACTATTAGAGTTACTTTCCCTGTTCAATTCTCTCCTAAAATTGAAGGGCCTACATATTACACAGATAAAACCCTTTCCTTTATTCAAATACAATTTGAAGCCCAGATCAACGAGAATAGTTTAACCGGTTTTCATATCATTCATTCAAATTATCCTTTCTTAGATTGGGATATAGCCAGAAATGAGATCAAATCATATTTAAAAGATAAAGACAATGCTTCAATATCTAAATTAAAAGATTTATCAAAGCATAACATTGAAATGTATATATCAACAATTCAAAATTTCACAGGCGATGAACTAGGTGTAAAAGTTTTTAATGTTAATACTCAAAAAGATCAATATATTAAACGTGAAAATTATGAACATAGATATAAATTAAGAGAGCATGAAATAAAATACGTTTTAGCTGACAATTTTGATTATCAACCACTTCAGTTGGATGAAAAAGAATATAGATTTGAAAACTTCCATTTTTTTGTGTATTGTAAAGAGGTTTATAATTTTATAGAAGAAAATTTCATACAAGTATCACAGCAACTAACCCCTGTCAATAATTCCGAAATAAATCAAATAAACAATATGCAATTTCTCGAAGACAAAGATTATTTAAACATCCTTTTGATGGGATATAAAAATAACGAAACTTTTCTAAGTGAACACATCTATAGAGAATCATTAAATGCCAAAAATAAAAATATAGGACCTAATGAGTTTTTTTCTCGTTGTTACAACATTATTGATATGCTAAATCATCTTGTTGATATTGCATTTACGGATAGAAAAAATGAAATTATTTCTATATATAATCGTGCTAAAAATAAAAAAATAGTTTTCCCTGATGATTATCCTGATATAACTTATGATAAAAGATGCCTCGATTACATGAAGGATTGTGAAGAAGAATTGAAAGTTTTAGATCACACTCAATTCTCTGCAAATATTCGCACGATTTTAAAAACTGAATTTAATAAGTTTATTAGTTTTCAGGAAATACAATCTTTTAAAGAAGCTATAGATCAAGCCTTTATTTTATACCAAAATAACAATCAAATATCTAATAATGCGATTGTAAATTCTGATGAAAAAATTAATCATAATCCCGTCATACAAATTAATGAGAATGAATCTGAAATAAATACAATTAATGATAATTGGACAGTATCTGTTTTTGCTTTGTTTTTATATTTCCTAAAAGAAGGTGGTTATATTGAAAATATAAGTTTAAAATTTTTACAACCACTATGCGATAAATATAAATATTCAAAAGGTACTTTAAATTTAAATAATACGATTTGCGCTATTAAGAAAAATACAGAAAAAGATCCCGTAACTAAACCTAATATGCTCAATGTTATTAAGTTATTAGAAGGTCATCGTAGAAGTGAAAAAATTGCCACCAAGGTTTTATCGGAATGGCTGCCTTAAAATGCAGATTATTACAACCCCCCTTATAAAATAAAAATATAAATAATTAGCTTTAAGGCTTTTATTAATTACAACCCCATCACAACCCCCTTGTAAGTTCTAGGAATACAGTACTTTATGCTCTTCTATGCCTATCTTTGCTTTGTTAACAACAAAGAAAAAGCGCTTTTTCATTTTTATTAATTTAATACATTAATCAAAAATGACAGAATTTAACTTCAACAATCTTCCCGAAGCTATGGCAATATTGGTTCAAAAAGTAAGTAATCTGGAAAACTTATTACTTACTGCTAAAAATTCACCGAAATTCAATGGTGATAATCCCAACGCATCCACCCAGTGGATCAACGATGCCGATGCTGCCAAAATGCTCAACATCTGCAAACGACAGCTCTACAATCTCCGTGTAACGGGTGTTCTCGGTTTTGCCAGACTCAACGGCAAAAATATGTACAAGATTTCCGACATCGACCGCTTGTTGGAAAAACACTATGTTAAATCATTTAAAAAGTAATCCTATGCAGGTATCTGTAGTAAAAAACTTCAATGAAGTTACAGAAAACATTTCAATAAATGATTTTCTCGATCAGGTCAAAAATGGCAAGTTCAAAACCGAAATTGACTATTTACGCCTGCTATCCACCTCTGGCCAAGAGGCTGAATACAAAAAGCTGAAAAAGAAATTATTGGCAATTACACCTTCAGCTACATTCAACGCAAACCGTAGTTTGGACAACCTTGCTGTCTATTCTCAGCTATTAGTGCTGGACATCGACAGCATAACGCCCGAACAGCTCCATGCAACCCGTTCTATCATAATAGATACACCCACGACTTATGCATGTTTTATCAGTCCCAGCAACAATGGCCTGAAAATATTTGTAAAGGTCGACAACAAACCGGGATTTCATAAACAAGCATTCGAGGAGGTAAAGGAGTATTATGAAAAACTGCTCAATATTAAAATCGATCCTTCAGGCAAGGACATCCCTCGCTTATGCTTTTATTCTTACGATCCCGTACTTTTTGTAAACTCATATTCAGAAATATATAAAACACATATTAATATGATAGATCAGGACATAGAAAATGTAGTTCTTAAAATTGAGAGCAATCAGACGGACATTGCAAACGATTATAATTATTGGGTTAAAATCGGCTTTACATTGGTAGATGCCTTGAATGAAGGAGGCAGGGAGTATTTTCATAGAATCAGTAAAATCAGTGCCAAATACAATAAATCCGACTGCGATCTGCAATACGATACTTGCTTAAAATATAAAAGATCAGGTGTTACCATAAAAACCTTCTTTTATATTGCACGTGAATATGGAGTGGATATATCATCAGTAAAATCCTGTGTTGTCCCTGATTATAAGCCTGCTGTCAGGGAAAAGTCACAGAGGAAAGCCGAAAATAATGAAGAAAAGATCGTAATCAATAAAATTGAAAACTATCTCAAAACTAAAAATTACGATTTTCGCTTCAACGATGTTACTTCCCGCACCGAAGTTAAATTGCCCGCTAAATATGAGTTTGTACCTATTACGGATTATATCGAAAACTCAATCTTTCGGGATATACTCAAATCAGGTATAAAATGCAATCTGACTTTACTGCATGCCGTCATTGAGTCAAATTTTAGCAAAAGATACGATCCTTTCATGCAATATTTTGATAAACTTCCGGCATGGGATGCTACAACTGATTATATAAAAGAATTGGCCGCACTTGTTAAAACAACCAATGATGAATTATGGTTTGAATGTTTTCGGAAATGGATAGTCGCAATGGTAGCTTCCCTCATCAAACCCGATATAGTAAACCAGGTAGTTATTGTGTTGACGGGTAGTCAGGGCATAGGCAAGACAACTTGGTGCCTTAATATTATTCCGCCTTGTTTGAGAAATTACACCTATTCTGGAAGTATCAATCCCAACAACAAGGACACCCTTATCCATTTATCGGAATGCATGCTGATCAATCTCGATGAACTGGAAAATCTCAACCGTTCCGAGATAGGTTCGCTCAAGGAAGTCATCACAAAATCAACCATACGGAGTCGTAAAGCCTATGGCCGCAACAACGAAAACTTCACCCGCAGGGCATCCTTTATAGGATCTGTCAACACTGCCCAGTTCCTGAACGATAGCACAGGTTCCCGTAGATTTCTTTGTTTTGAATCCCTGGATATTATACAGGACTTTCAATTGAATTACGATCAACTCTATGCACAGGCACTTTCTCTTTTTAAAAATGGTTTTAGATATTGGTTCGATAAATCCGAAATAGAAGTGATTACCGCCAACAACGAACAATACCAGCTCAAAACCATGGAGGAGGAATTATTACTTACCTATTTTAAAAAGCCATCCATAAGCGACAATACCCTTTATTTAACAGCCACACAGATTCTCTATAAATTTGCTTCCCATGCCAATTTTTCAGCCGGCAATGCCAATGTAATCAATCTGGGCAAATTATTGAAAAAACACGGCTTCGAAAAAAAGAAGAAAAATAGTGTCTATGCTTGGGTGGTTGCAGAATGCTCGGATATGGAAATCGAGAACGATATGCGCAATAATCCCGAACAAGTCGATAATGAGAATACATCTTTTCCCGAAGATCAAAAGGAGGATGATTCAGTACCTTATTAATGCCAAATTCAATTGGAGTTAAAAGGGTGGGTAAGGTAAGATGAATTGCATTAATTTCAAACTTTTCTAAAATAACAGAAAGCAGGAAATCAAAAAACCTGCTTTTTTATTTATAATATATTTTTTAAATACTTTCATAAATATATCTTACCCTACCTACCCAATATCACCATAGCCATCCATAAAAATTATACTCGATATGAATACTAGAATGCTTTCAAATCCATGTAACTATTGCAATTCTATATATCTATATCCCAGCTTAATTCTTTATCAAACTTCGCCAATAAATCATTATTGCTGCATGTTTCTTTAAACCCATTAAAAAATTTTGTAGATGTATCTAAATACAATTCTCTTATTGTATTATAATCAAATCCTTCATAATCTTGAAAATCCTCAGTAATAACTGCTTTAAGTTTTAAATTTGGTTCGCCAATATAACATTTTGAAACAAAATCAATAATCTTAGCCAAAAAGAAATATTCATTAATTGTAAACGAAACCTCTTTGTTTTCAACTTCTAAGCACTTTTCGCGAAATTGATTATAATATTCCTTATTAAACTTTTCCGGAAACTGTTCTATTATTTGTTTTGTTTTAAATCTGTCATCATAAAAAATATATTGTGTAATCCCAAATGTTTGAGTGATAAACATAATATTTTCATCAATTGGTGGCAGTCTTAATATAATAAATTCATTCGTTTTTATGGTTTTCATAGTTTTTTATTTTTAATCAAAGTTTTTCATATTTATTATTTGGTTGTTAGTGTATACACGGCTTTCACCTCTCAATTATTTCTTCATTTATAGAATCATATTTATAATGGATGATGTTTCCCGAAATGATATATTGAATCACTTGTTCAATAATATCAAGTGGTGCAATAAACCATTCTCTCGGTATATGTCTGTTCCCTGCTTTATCAAACACATCAATATTTAAACATGATTTACCAAAGAAATTATGTAGTAGTTGTTCTAACTTCTGTGGATTCATATTAAAGCATTTGTAAGCCATTACAATTTTCACATCAGCCATAAGATAAGTCGGCTCTTGACTCGCATTTTTAACTCTGTCCTCAACCGCTATTTTCGAAAACCCGATTTTGTAAAGATTGTCAATCTCCATGATCTCTTTCTTGGTTGATTTTGATTTTAAAATATAGATAAATCCGGCTTCTTCATCTTCGTCTGTTATATTGCTGAATTTCTCAGCAAATTTCTGATGCACCTGGTCCGAATTTTCTGTTACCACTTGTCCGTTATCATAAAGCAGTTTTTCTATGGAACGTTTCAGCATATTCGATTCCGTTCCATTCTCAAAAATACATCTTGTCCGTCCGTCCTCTCTTACTCTTGTGCCATCTGGTTTATAGTGTTCTTTCTTTGTGATTTCAATTTTTTCAACTAAAAACAAAACGCCATTATGAACATAATAAGCTCCTTCTCTGAGATTACCCAGCTTAAATCCAATCAATTTCCGTTTGCCTTCTTTGAGGTCTTGCTGTATTTCTTTAAAAACGGATTCATACTTTCCGAAATCTTTGCAGGATTTCCTTCTTGCAACAAAATCTGTTCCTGCTCTGCTTTTATCTATAGGTTTTATATTTTTTAAATCAAACAATCCTTCTGTATCATCGTCCAACAGGCCCAAAGGGTCATTCTCTAATACCTCATCTAATGAGAGTGGCTTTTTTTCTTCAATTTTCAACAACCCATATATATCAATGGTTTTAAGCATTTCAGCTTTGATTGCATTTTCTCGTAAAAATTTTAAACGTGAAAACAATTGATGTTCCTGAATACCTTTATCTTGTTCCGGTTCTCTATGATTTTGTTCAAAAAACTCGTTAATCTCTTGGAATGAAGCAACAAGCCTTTCATCTTCATTCCTTGCAGGTGAATTTAAAGGTTTTATATTCAATAATCCCAAAGGATCATTGTCCAATAGCTCTTGTAGCTTTTTATCGTAGTCCATTTTGTTTTTTTCGCTTTAATTCTTTTAAATAAATAATAGCTTCTGCCATTCTTTTCTCCAATGGGTCATTTGATGATACAATCGGCTCTCTTCCGTTTTCCTCCATGAATGATTTTACTTTATCAGGATATAAAAGCAAGGCTTCTTCTTTAGTCATTTGGATTCTCGTTGATTCAATCACATCCTGAATAACTTTCAAAACTTTGGTTGTAACATCTTTTGATAAAATTTCAAATGCTTTTTGGAAAGGATTAATACGATCAATCAAATCAATGTGCAAATCGTCAATATTTACAAACTTGTCTGCCATTCGGATAAACCGTTGGTCGCCAACTTCTTTTATTTCTCCGCTTTTTACAATGGAATCAACTACTACATGTTGGCGTACTTCTTCCACTTCTTCAGCAGATAATTCCGGATATTTTATTTGTATGATTTTTGGAATCAAAACTTTGTTGATCACTTCAGGGTCAAGGTTACCCGGTATAGCTTTCATTACAATATCGTCTTGTAAAATCGTTGCTTTTAGATCGTTTAAGTCCGATTCAATAATATCTTTTACACGTTTTGAACTGGGTAATTTAAAGCCTCTTATTTTTATTTCACCTGCTTCGGCTTTATCATCGTCCGATAGTTTAGTTTTGAATTTGAAGTTGGGTGCTAGCACTTGTTCCATCAATAGCGAAGCAGTAATTGCTTTTAGCATATTGTTTACCGATAGTTTAACCAAATCGTCTGCTGCATCTGGTTGAGCAATCAAATTGGTAAATTGTGCATGGTTTTTATTACTGCTGTCACGGGTACAGCGTCCGATAATTTGTATAACTTCTGTCAATGAACCTCTGTAACCTACAGTTAAAGCATGTTCGCAAAAAGGCCAGTCAAACCCTTCTTTTGCCATTCCCAATGCAATAATCAGATCCATGTCGTCCAATGTCTTGATATTACGTAAATAGGCAATAACTTTTTCTCGGTCTCTCGGGTTATCATTAACAAGATCGGCAACTTTAATTATTTTTTTATCATTATGTCTTTTTAAATAGATGATTCCTGTTTCATTATCCACCTTGACAATATCTCCAATTGCATCTAAAATACTGTCCACTTCATTGTGTTTATCTTTAGTGGATTCTCCCGAGTTTACATTAGGAATATGTAGTATCGTTTTTTTGTTGGTGTCTAATATTTCAAGTATAGCAGAAGTGTATCTTCCCTGGTAAAAATGGTATCCAATGCCAAGCGATTTTAGATAGGTATATCCGTTAAGTTGTTCGTAATAATTATAAGTAACTTTCGTAAACTTAGCTTCATCTTCAGGAAGTAATACAGGCACACTATCTCCTCTGAAATACGAACCGGTCATGGCTACAATATGTGCATTTGATTTTTGCATAATACTTCGCAGCAGCTCACCTAATCGGCTGTCAATATCAGCGGAGACATGATGAAATTCATCAATAGCTAATAATAAATTATTAAATTTACTATCGTCTAATTCCTCAAAAGCAAACCTTAGGGTGGCATGGGTACAAATCAAAATTTCTTCGTTATTGTCCAAAAAGTTTTTAAAAGCCTCTACCTTACTTTTGCTTCCGTCCATGCCCGGTGTGCAAAGATTGTATTCGTCATTGGGTTCCCAGTTGGCAAAAAAACCATTTTGGTGAATCAAATCAGCTTTAGCAAACGACCCAGCTATTGACCTTTCAGGTACAGCAACAATTACTTTCTTCAAGCCTTGTTTCCTGATTTTGTCTAAAGCCAAAAACATCAAAGCTCTTGATTTCCCCGATGCCGGTGGTGCTTTAATTAAAAGGTACTGGCTGTTACGTTCTGCGTAGGCTCGAGCAGCCATAGGTCGCATTCCGTTGTCAGTATTCTTTACACTTTCACCTGTTTGATGATATTCTATTTTTACTATGTCTTGCATTTTATATTTGTTAGTTTATCTAAAGTTTATCTAAAGTTCATCTAAAGTTCATCTAAAGTTTATCTAAAGTTTATCTAAATTAATTCTTCCTCATCCATTTAGGGTATCTTATAGTTCCTTTATTATCAATAAGTTTATCTTTTTTAGATAAGGCATATATCAAATTTCTGACCTTGTTTTGCTTTTGTTTTTCATCTAAGACTAATGGTAAGATGTCTAAAATTAGATGATCTATATCTGTTTTTGAAGCCGTGCCATATTTATCAATATAATCCATTATTAGCTTTTTGTAATGATCATCTTTTAAACCCCTCATTCTGATGTATTTTTCCTTTTCGTTAGTAATAGAAGCTACAGCAGAAGAAATATAAAAATTAGGTTTTCGTCCCTCAATTAATGCTTTATCCTTTAATCTTTTGGCTTCATCATCAGAAATTATTTTGCCTTTAGAAACCTTATCTAATACCATAATTTCCTCTAAAGTAAGAGATGGCATCATAACCAGTTTACGTGCATAATCCACATTCAGCACTTTCCCAATAATTGTAAGCTGTACTTTTTGTTTTGACAGATCATATTCAGGCAAAGGGAAATACTTGTTTTTTTGTATAGTAAACATCCTTTTTATTCCGCTTCCCGTGGTATCAATCATATTAAGATTTACCATTGCATTGGACAAATAAGGATTTCTGTATTGCGATTCTGGGGCATCGGCATTTATCACATTTTCAATGGTTTTTGGTATAAAATCCCCCATATTACTGAAAACCAAAATTCCATCTTCCCTTTCTACAACATTTATTTTCCCACCAAGCAAATAATCCTGATGAGCAATACAATTGTTTAAAGACTCACGAATCAAATACGGATCAAATTGGTCCACTTCATCTGGAAACAAAGTTCCATCCTGTATGTATCTGTACCTGAGATTTCGTATTTTATTTTTAACCTCACTAACCGATAAAATAAACGGACAACCAAAATGTTCATAGTCCTTTTCAATATTATCTTTGTCTTTTAATATCCAGCTTATTTTAGCTTGAGCCGGATTGATAAAATGATCCGATTCGGGCTTGCCTAATAACAATATGGCTGTATTCGTTATCTCTCCCTTAATGCATACCTTTACTTTGTTCAAAAAGGTGATTGTATCCCATTTTCTTATTTCTTCTTCGTTCTTTCTGTTTTTTTCAATGTATTGCTCTTTTGCAAATGCTATGGCTTCAACTGATAAATCGTCCAGATTCGCACCCCTTACAATTTGAGCTGACCAATCAAATACTGTTTTCTGATTTCGGATAATATCCAGTTCCCTGAGATTTAACGCTCCCAGACTTTCTCCGTCTCTTCCATAAAAAAAACCTTTCCATGACACAGGATTGCCTTGGGGTGCAGCTGGTATTTTAAAGAGTAAAACCTTCAACCTGTCAATTTCAACTGCTATAACTTCGTCAAAAGATAAACGAGGATTCGTAAAATTGGCCATCTCCAATTTATAATCATTGATTTGATTATCATTTATATGAGTACCAACAATACACCTGTCATTCTTTACACCAAAAACCAGCCATGCGTTTTCAATACCTTTAAGATTGGCTTCGTTGCTGAGTGCTGAAAAATATTCACCCATTTTATTTTTGTCGTATTGGGTTTTAGCCTCTTTAAATTCCACCACTTCATTTTCGGTGTTTAGGCTCAGTAATTTATCTAAAACCGCTCTCATTTTCTTTGCTTTTTAGGTTTAACTTCAGTTTCAAACAAACTGCCTTTCCTTTTTTCTTCTGCTATCATTTGCTCGTAAAGTTTAAATAAATATTCCAGACGTTCTTCATCACTTTCAAATGGTTTGGCTCGGTAGCAGCGTTCTACGGCAAGATCTAGCTGGTGATGGGCTTTACGCAAGCCATCAGGCATTTTATCAGGATCGTACAATTGTGCTAAAGTTTTTTCTGAATGATGCTCTCTTTCTTCCAATATTTTGTAAACGTGGATCTCTAATTCTTTTTTTTGTGATTCGGTTATGTCTGGTAATGGGAATGTATTATAGCTAAGTGTGGCAGAATATCTTAATCCAACACCCAATCGTCCTGATACCGAATTAATCCAAACATTGTGCATTTTTGAACAAAGAATTGTGAAAAAATAGATTTCTTCAGTATAAATGGTAAAAGCAAGATTCGTAACAATTGTATTTTGATCAAGAAAACCAATTGGATGATATTCTCTTATATTAGAAGAAACACTTGGCACAACTATTGAATTTGTATTTTTATAACGAACTTCTGCAAATCTATGCGGTATCGCTGCTAAAACATTTGTTGCAACTCTATCGCTTTTTTCACGGTGTAGTTTTACCTTTTCAATTCTTCCTTTTATAAATTTAATTTGTGATGCTTCTTTAACATCACCATTTTCAATCCAGATACACCATCTTTCAATATCATTGATGAATTCTTTTGAGCCTGTTAGCTTTTTAATATATTTCTTTGAATTTGAATCTTGTTCAATTAAAGATTTATACTCTTCAGGTGTTAGTGTTAAATATCCTCCATCATTTGGCATACTGCCAAAATTCATTGATGGAACTTTTGAAAGTTGATTTCTTCTTCCAAAAACATAGACATTATCACCTTCTACCAAATAGGGCGAAATATTTCTTACAGAAGTTTTTAAAGTTTTATTGAAAATGAATTTTGGTTTGTTTGATATATTTCTGATTCCAAGAATGATTACTATTACAGCGGCTTTTGCTTTTGCATTGTTCGTCCATTTAAAAGATTGATGAACATAGTCAATTTCTAATTTATCTGCTAGAATATTTGGCCAAAGTTTAGCTACTTGCGAACCTTGACAAATGGAATTTGTTGAAACAAAAGCACATTTTGCATTTACATTTTCGATATACTTTCCACCTTTAAAGAACCATGGTGCAATGTAATCTAAATCATTATAGCCTTCAACCTTACCGTTAAATACAAATTTCATATCGTCTTTTTGTACATCATCTAAAATTCTCGCACCTAAATATGGCGGATTCCCAAGAATATAAATTTCATCCCCTTTTCCTTTCGGGCAAACGCTTTCCCAATCCAAACGGCAAGCATTTCCATGCACAATATTTCCTGTTTCTGTCAATGGTAAAGCAGGTTTGCAACGTCCAAACGCTGCTAAGAAAACCTGGTTCATTTGGTGCTCTGCCAACCATAAGGATAGTATAGCTACTTCATGGGCAAAATCATCCAACTCAATACCGTAAAATTGAGAGAGCTTAATTTTTGAATCAAATTGTAAAATACTTGTATCATTATCTCCCAAACGTAATTGTGCTTTTTGAAACAAAGATTGCTGAATTTCGGCAAAGCCACTGTTTATAGCTTTTACTCTATCGTATTCTTTAATAATGGCAATTTCCAATTTCCGCAGCTCCTTGTATGCAATAATTAAAAAATTGCCACTTCCGCAGGCAGGGTCAAATATTTTAATGCTCCAAATACGGTTCAATAATGCGATTAACTTTTTTTTGTTTCCTTTGGCTGCTTCTAATTCTTCATAAAGTTCATTTAAAAATAGGGGCTCAATCACTTTCATAATGTTTGGCACACTGGTATAGTGCATTCCTAATCCACCACGTTGTTCGGGTGTTATCACTGCCTGAATCATCGAACCAAAAATATCAGGATTTATAGCACTCCATTCCAAACCACCACTGTCAATTAAAGATTGTCTGCTTTTTCGGGTAAATATGGGTGCATTATGCCTGTTTCTGAAAAGTCCGCCATTTACATAAGGAAATGCCAAAAGATAAGCCGGTAAATTATTTCTATACTTATCAGCAGTGTTCAATACTTCAAAAAGATGATCAAGATAAATATTCAGATCGCTACCGTCTTGTTGTGTATGGCTGCCAATTGCGTATGTAAATTGTTGTTTCTCAAATATACCTGTATCTTCAGCAAAAAAACAAAACAACAAACGCGAAAGAAATACATTGAGGTTATGTATTTCAGCTTTTTGTTCTTCTTTTAAGTTTGTCGTAATAGGATTATCTTTCTTGATGTCATCATAGAGCTTTGCCATTTTTTCGGCAGCTCTCACATCTGCAGGGTTTTCGTTTTGGTGTTGTGCTTTCTCCATGCCAGCCCAGGGCAAAAAGAAATCGTAATGCTTCACTATATCAGCAAGGGCAATATCCAAACTGTCTTGCGTTTTGGTGTCAATCGCTAAAATAGTAATATAGTCAGTAACCACAACAAAGCGGGGGTTGTGTTTCATTGTTTTACTGTCTGAAGTTAATTCAGCAATTAATTCATGTAAATCAACTCCATTCACTTCTTTAAAAAACAATTTCTTTTTCCACGAAATTTCACCCTCAACTTTTGAAAGATTCATTCCGCCGTCTTTTATCCTTTTTATGCTAGCATTTGGTTGTCCGTATGCAATCAACAAGTCGTAAATAAACGATTCTTTTTTAAATACCTTTATAAGATCTTGTAAGTTATTTTCTATTTGAGCTATATTCATTATACTTATTTCTTTTACGTATCTGCATAATAGTTATTATATTAACAACTTATGTTATTTCCTTAAATGTAATTGAAATTAATCAATTGTATAATAATTGTTTAATTAATTCAAAATCAAAATTAAATCATTAATTGATATAAAAATAAAAAATTAACAATAAAACAAATAAATACATTTCAGCCCGCCGCCCGCCTTTTCAAAATCAAATTTCATCTCCACCTTCTTAAGTCCACAAATGCAATCTCATCTTTCTTTTATTGAATAGCCCTTCCTATTCTCTGCATTTCAATTTATATTCTTATATAATTATTATTTTTTATTCTCCTTCTCATTCATTTATTATTGTACATTTGTCAATAGTTTGTTAAATCATTAATTTAAAATTTAGAATTTTTTATCATATTAAAATATAGCTAAATAAGCATTATAATATCCTTGATTTTTACTTTTTTTTAAATAAATTATTAATATCTTTTTAAAAAATATTAAATTATACTTTTTATGGCAGAAACAATTACAAAACAAATTCAAAAAATTGCAATCAAACTTTTATCTGAAAGACCCGATGGCATAAGATATTCAGAATTAGGGAGAATGATATTAGATCAAAATAATTTATTTAATTCCAATACTATTAGAGGTGCAACATGGGATCTTGATATTCAATTCTCTAATGAAATTTACAAACCTGACAGAGGTGTATTTAGGCTTCTGAAATTTAAAGAAGAAGTTCTTACACAGCCCGATCAATCTATTATAATAGATGTTACTTCTAAATCTACAAAAAAAATAAATATTAGAGAAGAAGATTTTTATAAACCATTTGCAGATTGGTTAGTAAACGAACTTGAAGAATGTACAAAAGCTATTGAACTTGGAGGTAATATTTTTAGAGATAAATGGGGTACTCCTGATGTTATCGG
The DNA here is from genome assembly GCA_049318585.1 of Bacteroidia bacterium. Classification (GTDB taxonomy): domain Bacteria; phylum Bacteroidota; class Bacteroidia; order UKL13-3; family UKL13-3; genus JAAFJM01. Next base: position 24,830 of record JBMOGB010000020.1, read on the forward strand.
TTTAAGAGAATCTAAACGTAGTGATATATTGCAATTTCCTACTGAAATAATTTCAGGTGAAATAAAAATTGATTCAAATGGATTAATAACTGCTTTTGGTCAAGCATGTGCCTATAAAATATTTTCACATAAATCTTATATCGTTGTTCCAAATGATTCACAAATTGAGGATACTACAAGGCTTGATACTCTTTGTAGACAATTTGGTATAGGTCTTATTCTTTTTGATAATCAAAAACCAGATGATCCTAAATTTGAAATTAGAGTTAGAGCATTAAAACATGAGCCTGATATGTTTTTTGTAAATAAAAATATAAAACTTATTGAGGATAAACTTTTTAAATAGTAATAATATGATAGCAAAATTTGGTATTTGGGAAATTGATGAAAACTTTGGATTAATTGCTAATATTAATAACTATAATATTGCAAAAGAGTCCTTGTGGAACACTATTGATATTAGTGGCTATGTAGTATGGGATTGGCTTATTCATTTGTCAGAAAAAAAATGGATAACTAACGATAATTATAAAGATTTAGTGATAGCGTTTTTATTTGCACAAGATTTTTTTATAAAATATAAACCGAAAAATACTAAAGATGCTTCAACGGCTCAATCTATTTATCTTTTACAACAGTATGTTGAATTTGAGGAAGATAATAAGAATGATGAGTTTGTAAATGAGCCTTTTCATATAATCGATAAATATTTAAATAAATCATCTAATATTAAATTTTTAAATATAACCTAAATTGAATGTATTTAAATTAGTGTTTTTTTCTATATTTTTTTCTCATTCAAATACTTCCAGCTTTTATACTAGGATATAGTATATATGTTCTTTACCTGTAATCAAGTAGAATATGACAAGCATGGTAGATTGAATTGGTGATTCTTTGAAAGAATTGCATTTAACGGAAGGTCGTGGTACTGGTTTTCCTACTATTTATAATGCCATGGCTAATAATTCATCTCCAGATCCAGTAATTGATACGGATGATAATTGTACATATGTCATAGTTACGCACCTGTTCATGAATATGCTAATGAACAGGTAAGTAACCAAGTAAGCAACCAAGTTATATCACCTGTATTCAATACTTTAGATTATATTATTGCATATACTAAACAAGATAGTGACCAAGTAAGTGACCAAGTAAATACAATACTAAATGCTACAGTTCATAATAGAGTAATTGAAATGTTAAACATTATAGGTGATAAACAAATAAAGAGTATAATTTTGTTTAAACAGAGGTATTTAACAAAAAGTCAAACTAATAAACTTAAATACTTTAACCGATTAATTGATCTTGGATGGGTTCAGATGACTGATACAAATAGTAAGAAAAGCCCTCAGCAAACATATCAGTAACTGTATCAGGTAAAAAACTCTCATAATTACAAATAATTAAACGTCCCAAAATATTCTCAAAATCAGGATAAATTAATTTAAAATTGTAATCTTAGAAGATTTAGTCCACGCTATTATACATAACACAGCACTATAGTACGCCTATTTTCAAAGGAATATAATATTTTATCGGCGTCCTATAGTAGTATTATGTAAAATAGCTATGAGAAGATTTAGGCCTCCTTCGTCGGCTGCAGGCTCTCGCCTGCTCGGTATGTTTCACATAAGAAAATTATTTTTTATTGATTAAATGGTATGCTTCGCATAACTTTTTTTTATTCATTTAGTAATTTTAGTCACATTTGCTGCATGACTATTCCCACTGCCCAAGATGTCGCAAGCATATTGCATTTAAAAAAAAATCCGGGGCTTAAAAAATATTTTCGTTTTCCATTCCGCAATATACTTTCTCCATTGCGTCCAGCGGGCATGCAGCAATTCGCATCACAAGTAATTTTAGCGCTTCGCCTTCCTATTATTATTTTTGCCACCGCACAAAAATAGCTTTAAGAAATCACCCCCTCCCCACAAAAAAAATAAAGCCGCAGCTATTCTTTTTGCGTAGCCTTGACCCTCACTTCGCTTACATTCATTCCACCCGTTCGCTTATTCATTCAGCAGCGTATTTGCTTTTTAGTATCCGCTATTAGCCAGGCATACATTCTTTCTTTTTTGTTTTGGGGTTTTTTATTTTCATTTCAATTTGAGATATGCTAGCCAGGCTAATTACGCTTTTGAGTACACTATGTTATTTTAGCAATACAAGTATGCAAATACCCAGCTTCATTCATTTCGCTCACTTGTTCCATTCATTTCAGCTCCGTTTGGCACAAGCCTACTATTTATTTTTTTTATAGGTATATGCCGCTTTATTTTTTTTCCCAGCCCACATTTCCAAAGCTATTTTTCCCACCGCACCAGCATTGACATATTCAACCACTCACAAAAATACCACGTCCAACCACCTCAACCTCAACTCCCACCCACCAGAACCACTTCATCTCGCATCATCATTCACCCTGCCCAAATAAAAAAGTCCTATGATTAAATAACCATTGGACTAAAGGCATTATGCAAATTTTATTCTTATTATATCTTGCTCTATAATAAAACTAAAACACAACAAATATACTTTATCTAAAAGCAAATAGTGTTATTTGTTTTATATTTATTTTGTTAAATTTCAGATTTCACTTGATTTTAAATATAGATTTGTAAAAATTTTATAAATTTAATATTCACTTTCATTGTTGTCCGATAAAAATTAAAGAGAAGGAAGCTTAAAAAACTTCCTTTC
>JBMOGB010000021.1:0-27541 GCA_049318585.1 Bacteroidia bacterium
AAGCTCAAAAAAAATTTCGGAAATAACTTTTTATTTAACACAGAATCTATCGGAAGAAAGGATTTTAGGATTTACAAGATTATGATACAAACCTAAAGCAAACGTCATGCTGTAAGCATCTTCCTTGCAATTTGAATAATTGGCAATAAGCAATAAGCAATTGGTAATTGGCAAAAAACCTTCAACAATCGTCATGCTGGAAGCATCTTCCTCGATAATAAATTCCATTGAAATAATTCACCAACATCATTTGCCCGCTGATTTCGCAGATTTCCCCGAATGTTATCTGAATCATGATTTGCAGGATTTTAGGATTTTCAGGATTTCTGTTTATACGCTGTAGAGACGCCATTAATCGCGTCTATATCATACCAAGAGAATACCTTTGAAATTACCAACAACCAATGTAGAGACGTTGCACGCAACGTCTTTTTTGTTGAAGACGTAACATGTTACGTCTCTACGTTTTTCCGCACTTTATCTGAATCATGATTTGCAGGATTTTAGGATTTACAGGATTATAAAACAAACCTAAAGCAAACGTCATGCTGTAAGCATCTTCCTTGCAATTTGAATAATTGGCAATAAGCAATAAGCAATTGGTAATTGGCAAAAAACCTTCAACAATCGTCATGCTGGAAGCATCTTCCTCGATAATAAATTCCATTGAAATAATTCACCAACATCATTTCAGCCGATATTGGTGTTATAGCGCAACGACACCAACTTCTTTTGCCCGCTGATTTCGCTGATTCCCGATGATTTTTCCGAACTTAATCTGAATCATGATTTTTCGCCCTTGTTGGTGTTTTAGCGCAGCGACACCAACAAGTAATTTACGATGGCAAAAACTTTTAAGTTTAAACACCGAACAACGGCAGGAAGTGCAAGTACTTTGTCAAAGTTCAAGACTTTGACAAAGTTATATACGAAATATGTTGTTAAAACTTTTGTTGGTATAGTGCCGCCTCTACGAGGCTTGTTTTATATTTTTTGTTTCGGTTTACAATAGTATCGCCTCTACGAGGCTTGGTTTTGTTAAAGGTTGGTGTTTTTGTTTCGCCCTTGTTTTAGCGCAGCGACACCAAAAAGTAATTTGCGATGGCAAAATTTTTTAAGTTTAAACACTAACAACGGCTAGAAGTGCAAGTACTTTGTCAAAGTTCAAGACTTTGACAAAGTTATATACGAAAAAAAATTTTCACTTTACAACAAACAATAGCACAAGCTTTTTTATAAAATGAGTATACAGCTAAATTTAAATATTTATAACAACTTATAATAAACTTTTTCTGTTAATATTTCAGTAACATACAGAAACTAAATTGCATGAAATTTTTATACAAATATGAAATACTTTTTCTCAATTGTTCTTTTTGCAATGCTATTTAGTTCGTGCCAAAAAGATGATAACAAGCTGATAATACCTGAATCAGTTCCATTTGTTCCTAATCATAATTCGTATGTTTTGGATATCAATGAAGATTCATCGTCAATAGTTTATTTATACAACACAAACTGGAAATTACAAGGAATCAAATTGTATAACAATTCAATATTAGCCGAAGATATAATTTATATAACTACAGGAAATATGGTTAAGAAAACCAGTAATAAAAACAATTATGTTTATACTTATTACTTAAACAAAAAAGGTTATGCCGATAGTTCAAAAATATCGAAAGTGGGCTATGTAAATTTAACAGAACATTATAAATACAATACTTTAGGTTTTGTAACTGAAAAACAAGTTATAGGTGAAATAGTAAATGTTCCTTACTTGGAAATAACTACTTATAGTTATGAAAACGGAAATTTAAAAAAGGCAGTTCAAACAAATGATGGGGAAGAGTTTACCATTGATTACACCTATTATACTGATTCATTAAACGTATTAGCAGGTACAGAAGAAGCTAAAACTTTTATTCCTCAAAGCAAAAATTTGTTGCAAAAAATTGCATTCAGCGATGATACTTTTATTGAATATACTTACGCAACAGACGTGGAAGGGAATTTGCTTATAAATAGTATCAATCAACTAGAAGAAACCGGGCAAAGGGTTTATAATATAAAATATTTAAAGTAAAACAATAAGCAGCTCAAGATTTCAGTAATAAATTATTGTTAATTCTATATCATTTTTATAATTCATAATACTCAAATAACTTTTGTTGGGTAAGTTTGAAATTGAATTATCATACAAAAACTATCAATTAATGAGATATATAATACAAAGTTTTATTTGCTTTTTTATTGTTGTTTTTCAAACAAAAGCAGAAAATACTGTTAATAAAAAGGACTCAATAAAAACCGAATACAAGAATTTTGCAGTTTCGTTAGGAATTGGTACAACTGGTTATAGTGGTGCATTTCACTACCAACTTAATAATAAAATTGGTTTCAGATTGGGATATTCCAGGGGATATTATGACCCGAATTATTTTACTACATTTAGCGGAAACTCAATTAATGTAACTACTGAATTCAATATTGAAACTTTAAATTTATTGGTTGATTACTTTCCATTTAAAAACAAAATTTTTAGAATTACTGGTGGAATAGCCAGAAACAATAACTCTTTTATTGTAAATGTAACTCCCTTATCTAGTGCAACTTTTGGGTACATAGTTTATCCACCAGAAATGATAGGAGACATGAAATTAATTGCTTCCATTGAACAATATAATCCATATTTAGGAATAGGATTTGGAAAAACAAATCCTAAAACTAAGCTTGGACTTGGAGTTGATTTTGGGTTGTATTATCATGGTTCTCCTAAGTTTAAATTAATAGCAAACGGTTCGTTTGAACCAAGTAATAACCCCAAAAATATTCAAATATTTGAAAATGCTTTTAAAGATTGGATGTTTTTTCCTTTAGTAAATCTTCACATAAAATATAGAATTTTACCCAATGATAAATAATATGAAGCCTAAATTTTTTATAGTATTTTTATTGTTTTTGTCTTTGCTTTTTCAAACTTGTAAATTCCCAAAAGATGAGATTGAAAAATTTGAAGTAAATACAAATGCTAGTTTTATAAATATACTTTTAAAAGTAAAATTTGTAACTGAAGACTCGTTGCCAATAAAAAAGAATACATTTACTATAAACGGGGAAGGTGCTAAAGATATTTTTGATATAGAAGGAAAAACCAACTTTAATGCCGAAGGGGGTAAACTAGATTTGATTTTAGGTCCAAATGCTAATCCAACTAAGGAAAAGCCAACTTCATTTACTATTCAGTCGGAAATGGAAGGTTATTTGCCCATAAAACAAGATGTTTTTATTTTCAATAAAGACCAAAAAGTGGTGGTAAATATTGTATTTAAAAGACCAGTAAATTTACCAACGGGTTTAAACTACAAGTCTATTTCATTGGCATTTTTAGGCAAAAAAGCTGTTGATACTGCTTACTTCAATGTATTACGTGATGATGGAATAAATTTTAGTATTAAATACCCAACCAAAGGTTTAGTATTTATTAGAAAAACAGCTTGCAAATTCAGAACTGAAAGTAATGTTATTGCACTCAATTCATTGTTACAAGATACTTCAATTTACCAAAATGATAGCTTGGTAAACGACATACCAAATTTAAACTCCAAAGTTTTTAAACACAATAAAAACAAAAACGAAGCAAATATTTTTTGTAATCCATTAACTTTAGTATCGGCTTACAAAAACGTAACAACTAGGGTTGGGTATAAAAAACCAGGTTTAATTGCAGAATACGATACTAGAAAAATACCAGATACTTTTGCGTTAAGCAATGTGAGAGTTAATATTATTACCCAAACTAATTTTCAAGAATATGGATACATAAATGAAAATGGAAGTTTGGTTGAAAACTATACTTCATTTAATAATGCAGTAGGAATTCCTCAAGTGTTTTTTTACGATCAGTTAACTGGCGCATCCTTAATTCCTTATTATGTAGATGGTGCAAGCGGTGCAATTATTGAAGCTGTTTTACCAATAAATAGTTATAAGTTATACATGGAAGGCATAGATTACAGCACTAAATTGAAAACGTATTTTCAAACCAAAAGAACAGTAGAATTACAACCTGAATTTTTTGAACCTGAAGGTACTAATTATAAAATAAGATTTAGAGATGATTATTTAAATGGAAGGTTTTTTTTATATAATAATGCGGTAAATAGTTGTGGATTTTCTACTGTTAAATTTACTGCTCCAAATGTTCCTTTAAACACTGGATTTACTGGTAAGTTAAATGTAAATAATTCAAAGTATAATGTTACATACGATATAGATTTTTCAAAATCTATGAATGAATTTAGAGTGCCTGCTTTTTTACTCGAAAAAACCAGTTTGAAAGTAAACTTAGATCATTCGGTAAATATTTGTAGAAACAATAATCCATTGTTTGATGGAGAATTATTAAATACCGAATTATGTAATTATACCAACTCTGATTTAGGTTTAGAGTTTAGCTATAATCCAGCTAGTTTTCTTTCAACAATTAATGCTACAAATGCCATTACAGCAAAAGCATCTATTGTTTGCCCTTCTGGCAATTTTATATTGCCACCCAACATTGATCTATATTTATACCAATTAGGATGTAACAGTGAATCAACCATCAGATTTGAAAATGGTCAGTTTTTTAGTCCTTCGTTAATTGAAGACAAGAAAACATATATAGTTAGGTATGAAAAACTTTCTGCAACTAACGCTCCTTTAAAAATTTACGATACTTTGTATTTTGATTCCTCTGTTCCAGAATTAGCCATAGCTGATGAAAAAACTGGTTATTGGAATGGTACTTTAAAATATACTATTCAAAATGGATTCGTTTTGGACGTAATTTTCGACAATAAAAAGTTGAAATACAATATTCCAAACTGCAAGTAATTGCTTGGTTTTAAATTTTTATAACTAGCAATTTCGGGACTTCTGGTAACTATGAGTTTTATAAAAAAACTAAAATCACTTGTATATAATTTTAGAAAATGGAAGTACAATTTTGTTTTAAAAAACAGGATTATAAATTTCTATAACCAAAACGAAAACGACATTACAGATTTAGATTTTAAAAACGCACTTAAATATTACAAACACAATGATATTTCGGTGTTTCCTTATAGTTTTAAAGAGGAGTACAGTAAAACTGATTTGATAATAAATAACGATAATGGTTTCAATTACTATTTGTTAAATAACCACAAATTGTATTTCAAACAAAATTGGTCGGAATTAAGCTGCAAAAGTTATATAAAATCTTTGTTGATAGAACAAGACTCTCGGTCGCCACATTGTTATTGTAACGAAAACTTTAGCATACAAAACGATGAAACCTTATTAGATATTGGTGCTGCTGAAGGAAATTTCTCTTTGTTGTCAATTAATTTGGCCAAAGAAATAGTTGTTTTTGAATACAATAACGATTGGTTTAAAACCTTAACTAAAACTTTTAAAGCCTTTAGCCATGTAAAAATTATTCATAAAAAAGTAGATAGTTTAACTTCACAAAACACCATTGCTTTAGATGATATTCCTGAATTGTTTTCAAAGAAATTGTTTATAAAAATGGATGTAGAAGGAGGGGAGAGAAGTATTTTTAAAGGAATGGAAAAATTGCTTTCTTCAAACCCAAATATCAGGTTAGCTGTATGTACTTATCATGGTTACAATGATGCCAACGAATTTGAAAAATATTTTAAAGAAAAAGGCTTTCAAACTGAATTTTCAACTGGATACATGTTGTATTATTTTGCCAAAGATTTGAAACCACCCTTTTTACGAAAAGGTGTTTTAAGGGTTTGGAAGTAAAAAAATTAACATGCTATTTTTTAAAAACGCTTTGTAAGATTCAAATTGATGTTTTGGTATTTTTGGCTGTCAATTAACGAAAATTCATAATATCCATACAATGAAAATTGATGTGGAAAATTATAACTTAAACTTCCACCATAATATTCATTTTCAATATGCGTTTCTAGCCATTTTATATATTGATATTCTTGGTGATTTACATGAAAACTCATTTGAAATTTATTAGCTATAATATACTTTGAAAAATTAGCGGAATACGATTGGGTTATCAATGAATTGGTAGTATTGGAATTGGCAGAAAGTGTAATATTTGATTTTATTTTTGGAATGTCGTTCCATGATAATGAAGCATTGTAATTATTTGATTGGTTTTCTTCATTAGACTGATACCTTAAACCAGTGCTTAAACTTGAATAAATACCTTTTCCCCATTGCATATTCCAACTAAATCTGATGCCATTCATGGCATAATCGTTTAATAGATATTGTGAAAAATAGGATTTGTAGGTTTCATAAAAAATAATGGTTTTTCGCGTATCGTATGATAACATGAATGATGCTTTTTTTGTCAAATTGAAATTAGCCGATGCATAAACACTTGTTATTCTTAAATTATTGGAACCTGGGTTATAAAGCTCCATTTCGGAAGAACCAAATAGTCTAATTTTTTTGTAATAACTCGAATGTTGAATTGCTACATATTTTCTATCTATTTTAAATTCATTTCGCTGTTCAATATAACCAAACGTAGTATTTGCACTGAAATTCCCTTTGTTAAAATTGTGACCCACATAAGCTCCAATTTGGAATAGTTTGCTGTTAAACGATAAGTCATATAAATCGGGTCTGTAACCAATAATTATTCCAGCAATAAATTTTTTGTATTTCCTTTCAACTTGTAATCCATCTATAGCACCAATCGATGATAAATTATAATTATAGGATCTTCCAATAACTGCTTGGCCACCATTTTTAAAATTATATTTTACCGATAATCCGTAAATTCTAAACAAGGGTTGATTGTTTGTATAATTTGATGTTGCTGCAGGCTGAACCAATGAATAGCCCATATTGGTTTCAGCCGATATTCTTTCATGTCCTAAGTTTGTAGCTTGTAACGATAGTGATGCTAATTGCCTTGATGAACCAATATTTGCAGTAGTTGAAAAATTATTTGAATTTGACAAGCTTATTCTTCCATGAATTTTTGTGAATTTGATTTTTGTAATGTCCTTTTTTATTGAAGTATCTTTTGGTAAAGCTTTTTTAGCAAAAAGTTCAAGCTTTTTTACTGTTTCTTTATTTATAATTTTAGGAATTTGAAATGAATAAATAACTTGTCCTGCTACATAAATATTGTTTGATAAATAACTGGCAACACAAGTGCTAGATGAAGTTGCGTTTACAATTAACATAGGAACATATTCTTCAGTTCCATTCTTTTTGGTAAATAAAGTATCACCTGTTTTTATCAATGTGGTATTTGCAAATTTTACATACACATTTCCTTGCGTAACAAAGGTTATCTTGCCTTCCAATATCAATGGCGATTGCGCATAAATTAGTTGAAAGCAAAAGAAAAATAGTAGTAATATATTTGTTTTTAGCATGTTTTCTTAGTACAATTTTATTTTCCTTTTGGATGACAATTCAAACAAGCATTGCTGTTAAAACTATAATTTGCTATTCCTTTATGATCATTTGCTAAACTACCAGAATTACTATGTTCGTGACAGTTTATACAGCTAAATTGAGCGTAATTGTTAAGGTTTAAATGACAGTCAACACAGCTTGACCATTTACCACTGTGCTTGCCAGAATATATTGGAAAAAATGCGCCATCATGATTTGTCATTTGTGCTGGTTTCCAACCTTTGTTTGTGGTGTGGCATAAAGCACAATTTGTTCCAAATCCAGATGTTGCATGTTTTGGATTTGTGGTGTTATTATAAGTGGTGGTATGACATGAAACACAATCAGGTCTTGCTTTACTGTAATCATTTGGATCATGGCATTTTGAACAATCATTGATACTATGACCAAGAGTTAGTTGAAATTTAGTATGAAAATTGGTGCTTACAGGTTTCCAACCTGGCTTCGTTGAATGACATTCGACACAGTTGGTTCCAAATGCTGGCTGTGTATGTTTAGGATTTGTGGTTGCGTTATAATCATTCATGTGGCACGAAGCACATTCAGGTTTTGCTGCACTGTAATTATTAGGGTCGTGGCATTTGGCACATTCATTAATATTATGACTTTCGGTTAGCGGGAACTTGGTATGAAAGTTAACAGTTACTGGTTTCCATCCTTTATTGGTAGTGTGGCAGCTAGCGCAATTTGTTCCAAACGGTGGACCAGAATGTTTCGGATTTGTAGCATTGTTATAATCTTTTGTATGGCACGAAATACAATCAGGTTTTGCTGTTTTATAATTGTTACCTTCATGGCATTTTGCACAATCTCTGGTATCATGTCCTTGTGTGAGTGAAAAGAAATAATGGAAATTTCCACCGCCCCAAGTTGTTGAAATAGGTTCATGGCAATCTCTGCAATTTGTTGAAAATCCTGATAGTTTGTGGTTAGGACTAGTTGTGGTATTGAAGTTTTTTTGATGACATGAAGCACAATCGTTTCCTATTCTATCCCATCTTTGGTTAGTTTCCGATTTATGACAATCAATACATGATAAAACTGTATGCGCACCTGCCATTTGAAATCCATTTTGTTCATGTAATTGTTGCACATTATTTACCAACCAATTTTTTGAAGTATGACATCTTACACAATCGTTACCAACGCTCATGCTATGAACATCTTTATGGCAAGTAACACACTCCGATTTTGCTTCAGAAAAAACCAAAGTTTGATGACATTTTTTACAATCGGCAGTAGCATGCTGATCTTGTAATTTAAAATTAGTTTTTTCATGGTTAAACTCCATTTTTTTTGACTCAACTTTCCATCCTCCAGAAGTGTGGCATGCCTTGCAGTCCATTTTAAAATCGGAACCATGATTCTTTTTTTCTTGAGCATTTGCATTGCAAATTGTTGCAATAAACAATACTATGAATGACAGTCTATACATAATAGTTTTTTTAGTTTGTAGTCAATTATTTTCGAATTTTCAATTGCCGATTTGTGGCAAGTATTACATTTTGCATTTTGGTGTTTTCCATCTAATGGAAATTTGGTTTTGTTATGGTCAAATAAATTTGCTTTCCATTCAACCGAAATGCTGTGACAGCGTTTACAATCGGTTTTGTTGTTCACTTCAAACTGATTTCCATGCGAATGATCGTGACAAATCACGCAGTCGTTAGTTAATGTTTTAAACTTTTGAACAGTGGTTTTATCCTGCTTATTTCCATTGTAATGACAAGTTCTGCAGTCTGCTTGTAAGTGTTTTCCTTCTAATTCATAATTTGTATTTTTATGATCAAAATTGATTGTTTGCCAGTTGTTTTCAATATGACAATTTTTACATTCCGAAGGCTCATAATATTTTTTATCCATAGAATCTTTATGAGGATTTTTATGGCAATCAATGCATTTATTTAGCGTATTTTTAAACTTCCAAACGGTATTTTTTTGATGACATGAAATACATGGAGTAGCAATATGAGCGCCATTTAACGGAAATTTACTTGTTTTATGTTTTTCAATAGAATAAGTGGTAACCTTAAACTTTTGAGTCACTAAATGACAATCTTTACAATCGCTTGCTTTGTTTTTTTGTTTAAATTCTCCTTTATGAAAATCGGTATGGCAATCGTTACAATTGCTGTATTTTATATTCTTTGCAAATGAACTGGCTTTGTGGCAAGCTGCGCATTTTAAAGGAATGTGTAATCCTTCCAAAGGAAAACCAGTTTGGTTATGGTTAAATTGTGACGATTGTTTGATGTCTTTAAATGAATTTTCACTATGGCATTTTGTACAGTTTGAACCAAATTTATTTTCGTGAATATCATTATGGCAATTGGTACAACTTGAAAACTTTAAACCAGAAAATTGTTGAAAATCCTTACCGTTTTGTTGTATTACTTTATGACATGCTATACAATCAGTTTTTTTATGAGCACCTATTAATTTGAAATCAGTTTTGTTATGATCAAATTTTGGAGCAGGCTTAAATTTAACCATGTCGTGGCAATCTAAACATGTGTTTTTTAAAGTTTTTTGATGGTAATCTGTATGGCAATCCAAACATTTTTGACCAAGTCCAAGGAAAGTTCCAGTGCGTTTAGCTATTTCATGGTTTCTAATAAAAATCGGCTTGTGGCATTTTGAACATTCTAATTTTCCATGTGCGCCTACTAGTTTATATCCCGATAAATCGTGTTTAAAATTTTTCTCGTTAAATTTAGTTGCTTCAAATGTTTTTCCATGATGGTCGCTATGGCAATCAATACATTTTTTAGTTTTGGCTTCATTTGAAGCATGATATCCTTTATTGTTATCTTTTAGCGATTTTATTTCCTTATGACAATTTAAACAATTCAGGTCTTGAACACCGTTTCCTATACTGTGGCATTTGGTACAATTTGATAAACCTTCTAATTCGGCATGTTTGCTAATTAAATCTCCTGGCGACAATTGAGCATGGCTAGAAAAGCTAATTCCAAAAACAAAAAAAGCAATGAGTGTTGATAATATTTGAAAGTTCTTTTTCAATGTTTTTTAACTATTTGACCAAACCTTTTTGAAATTTCAATACCTGCATTTTTTAAAAAACCTGTTGGAAGTTCCCCACCAGCAAATATGAAAACCATGTCGTTTTTATAAGTTGTTTCGGCTTCTTTGTTATCAAATTTAAACTGTACTTCTTCTAATCTAATTGCAGTAAGTTCAGAGTTGAAGAGAATGTTTATTTTGTTCTCCTTTTGTGCTGCTAAAATACTTTCGGTATTTTTGGGTTTTAACCTAGCAAATTGATCTTTTCTATACGATAAGATAACATCATTTTGATCCATTAACAATAACGCTGATTCAACTGCAGAATCGCCACCACCAACAACAACAATTTTTTTGTTTTGAATAAGTTCAGGTTCAAGTAAACGATAAGCCACATTTGGTAAATCTTCGCCTTCAATATTTAATTTTCTTGGCGATCCTCTTCTTCCAATGGCAATAAGTACATGGTTACAAATAAATTCTTTACCATCAAGTGTAATTACTTTAAAAGTGAAATTTTCTTGTGGAATAATTTTTTTAACTTTAGTGTTTTCGGTAATTTGAATATTGTTTTTTGAGAGTGCATCATTCCAAATATCTAACAATTCTTTTTTAGAAGTATCAAATAGTTTTACTTTTCCGTAAAGTGGTAAATCCATTGGATTTGTCATTACTATTTTTGCTCTTGGAAATGTAAAAACAGTACCACCTAAAGTATCTTGTTCAAGTGTTTCAAACGATAATCCATTTTTTTTAGCTTCCAATGCGCCTGATATTCCAGCTGGGCCAGCACCAATGATAACCAAATCTAAAACACCATCAATTTTTGGTTTGCCACTTTTTACAATATAATTTACAGCTTGCTTTCCTTGCTCTACACTGTTTTTAATTAAACCCATTCCACCAAGTTCACCAGCTATATATATTCCTTTCACATTGGTTTCATAGTTTTGATTAATATGTGGTAATTCAACTCCTCTTTGTTCGGTTCCAATTCTGAGCGAAATAGCTTCAACTGGACAAGCGTGAAAACAAGCGCCATGACCAATACAACTGGTTGCATTTACCACCATTGCTACTCCATCAACTATTCCAATAATGTCTTTTTCGGGACAAGCTTTTATGCAAGCACCACTTCCAATGCAAGTTTTTAAATCAATATATGGGTGAAGTGAATTAGGTTCAAACCTGCCTTCAATTTTTGCAAGTTCTATTTTTTGTACAACTAAATTCGACTTCTTTTTACCAAAAAAAAGGTATAAAGCAACCACAATCACACAGAAAATAATGGTAATTGTATAAATCAATATTTCTTCATTCATCATTCCCATTACCAAATCCATTTATAACCTAAAGCCAATGTAATTGCAGTATGTAATAAAACTATCACCAACATAATTAACGCAAATGGCATATGGGCAACATGCCAGTATTTAAAGAGTTTCTGCATTTGATTGAGCCTATTTATTCTACCTGCTATAATCCATTCTTGTTTTACAAAACCAGTAATTAATTTTATTTCTTCTTTTGAAATTGCCTTCTTTATAAGTTGTTTTTTTAATTTTAAAATGGCTGCATTTCTTTTTAAATATGCAATCAAACCTAGTCCACCCATTTTTTCTTTTAAGCCTAATATTTCACCAATATCAATTCCTATTTGTTCAAAGTCTTTTAGCTTATTAAGAATTGATTTTTGGGTTTCTTTTACCTCGTTTAGTGTTAACTCTCGTCCTTCAATTGTTCTAGGAATTTGTATATAAATATACCTTCCTACTATTCCGCTTAAAACAACAGCTATCATGCTCCAAAAGGCAATAGATACAATTCCACCAAACTTAAATGAGGTATGAAATAAAATCAAAACAGGTCCAAGAGAACATAAAAAAATATGGAATTCAAGTAAGTATTTTAGTCTTAAATATTTTTCCATAAAACCATATTTTTTCCTGGCTATATAAATGGTAACACCAAATAAAATGAGCAATGTTCCAATGATGCCTAATCCATGTCCAAATATTCCAGATGGTTTAAACCATGAATATTGTGGGTGGTTAAAACGCTCAAGTATTGGTGTTTTATAATAATCATAGCCATAATAACCAATAAATATTGTTACAGCTATAACTATAAAAGCCATACTATAAATGTAAATAATGTGTGTTGTTTTATTCAATGCTACTGTTGTTTTATTTTTTAAAATAATTCAGCAGCAATTTATAATTTTTGAATAGTTGAATAAATGAGATAATAAATGTAAAAAAATGACAAATGTTTTTTGAGCCTAATTGCAAAAAAGAAATAATTGATTAAGTGAAAAAAGGTTTGAAAATTACTGTCTTTTAAAAAGAGTGTTTTATTAAATATTTAGCGCTTGAATGATTCAATTTATGAATTCAAACAAGTAATTTTCAATTCTCGATTTTATAGTTTAAATGCAATAAATTTCCTTTTTTGGGAATAAACTATTGTCTGCTTTAATTGTAAGTATTTAAAAAATAGTTATTTAAACTTTTGGTGAAATGTTTGCTAAGAGATATTGAAATGTAATACTAAATATTTTTTGAACAATTAATTTTTGAACACATGAAAAAACTAAGATTGTTAACCGCTTTTATGGGAATGTTTTTATTATCTTATTCCCAAAGTCAAATCCAAAATAAAGTGGGTGGCGTTTGCTTCAGGGTAGATGACCATCAAGGTGCCGTTAAGTGGCGAGATTGGAATGTTGTATTTAATAAGTATGGAGTCAAGTATAGCCTTGCTATCAATGCTTCACGCTTGTTTACTGATACTGCTGCGGTGAATGCTTTAAAAGAAATAGTAGCATCTGGCCACGAATTAATGGACCACACGCCCGATCATCACATGGGATATTTCTCAGTAAAATTAATTACTGATACCAATGCATTTTCAGGAAATACAACTGTTGATCATATTAACAGTACAAAAATTTGTTTAAAAGTAGATCCACCTTATTCTGGAACTTATGTGGGTGAAGGCAACGTAAACTTAATAGGAAATAAGCTAATCAGTTTAAATAATGGTGAGTTTAATGGCATTAATGGCAATCCTTATTATGCATTGGTTTATTTACCATCTAAAAATCAATATGCACTTTATACTTCAGTTCAAAATAAAGTTACATCAGATCCTGATACACTGGTTTTACAAACTTATTGGGGCGAAACATGGAAAAACGATACCGCATACAATATCAATTACCAAAGAATAACAACTTCAGATGTAAGAAGTAATCCTCAATCAAATATTTTATTAGCACAGCGAAGTATTCAATTGTTTACTAGTTTCGGGTTGCCTGCTCCCAAAACTTGGATTCAACCCGGTGGTTCGTATGCCTTATTAAACCGAGCAGAAGTTGCTAGTTTTGCCAATGTAGTTGGTTATATAACTGGAGCTGAAAATATTTTATCGGCACAAAAATGTTATAACGAAGTGGATACATTTAACAATAGAAGATTTAGTTTACAAGGCCCCGATTTTTACGAAGAATCGAACAATTACCAAGGACTTATTAATATAATTTCCGATCGTTCAGCAAGGCATTATAATAGTTTTGGATTAAGTCACATGTCGAATTTAGTAGGAGGTTGGACATTGTTTTTAGGTAGAGTTGATAGTGTTTTGAATTGGTGTGTAAACAACAATATTCCAATTAGAACTTACGAGCAATGGGGCAGTATTTTGTTCGATAGTATTCCAAATTCAGCCGTTAATATTTTACCAGCTTTAAACAAGGATTTGAACAATAATAATTTGCCAGATGGTTATAATACAACTTCTACTTTCGATCAAACAGATGGAATTCCATTGAGTGGTAATAAGTGTTTTGTGGCTTCTACAAATAATGCAGTTTTGGCTTCCATCAGTAATTTAGGTGGATTAGAAAAGGGAAATAATTTAGTATCAATTTATACTAAAGGTCAAGTTGGTGATTCAATAAGAATGATTATTACTTATCCAGAATTATCTTTGCCTACCCAAATTACCATGTTTGGTGCTAATACTGCTGGCTGGACATTGCAAAGCAAAATAATAAATATTCCAATTAATGTTTCAAGAATAAATATTTCGTGGATTGTAATTAAAAGAACAGTTGCTGGTTCTGTAAAAATGTGTGCGTTAGAAATGCGAAGTTCCTCTATTCCTGCATTGAACAAAAGCTATTTACAAAGCAAAAAAGTAACTGAATCATTTGTAAATATTAGCTTAAATAATTGGGTAACCGATGGCTATTTTCCTAAATCGTCATTGGTGTTTGGAATGGGTACCAATAACAATTTTACTTATCAATTAAATACCCAAACACATGAAGTTTCTGTTCAAACCAACAGAAGATTTTTTGTTGGAAAAGATTCAGTAAAAGTTTGGGTAAGTAATCCTGACGGAATGAGCGATACAGCTTGGTTTAAATTTGAATCAACTACTTATCAGATAAATGAGGGTGATACTTTAAACGCTTTGGTTTCATTAAATCCATTGCCAACTTCAAATACTTGGTCAAGTAATCCAACTGATAGTTTTTTAAGTGTTAGTTTACCTAATTTTACAGCAAAACCTAAATCATCGACTTGGTATGTTTTGCAAGCCATTCAAAATGGTAACAGTTTTAGTGATAGTTTTTTTGTAACTGTTATTGGAATTGTACCAATTGATACCATTCCAACTGATACCGTTATTCCACAAGACACAATTATTATCACTCCTCCACCAGTAATTGTTTTTGATGGCTTTGCCAATAAAGTGGGTGGTGTTTGTTTTAGAATTGACGACCATCAAGGAGCAGTTAATTGGCGAGCATTGAATACTACTTTTAATAAATATGGTAAGAAATTGACCCTAGGTATCAATGCTAGCAAATTGATTGGTGATACAGCTTCGGTAAATGCATTGAAGGAAATGGTAGCTGCCGGACATGAACTGGCAGATCATACGCCCGACCATAACATGACTTACTTTAACGTAAACCTAGTTCAAGATACCAATGTTTACAGATATAACGCAGGTGTTGATCATTTTTATGGTAAAAAAGTTTGTTTAAAAATAGATTCAGTTATTACCACAAATTATACTTTAGAAGGATTGGTAAATGTAAATGGAAGTACCTTGATTACTCAAAATAATGGTGCATGGAAAGACATGGGCGCACCTATTTATTATTCAAATATTTACTTGCCTTATTTTGAAAAAACATATTGCTACAGCAATCTTTTAAACAAAAACCAAAACGATCCTGATACCATGACTTTACAAAGTTATTGGGGTGAACCCATTAATTTAGGTATTGTGAACGGAATTGCTCACCATCGTTTAACCCAATACGATATAAAACATAGCACGGCTGCTTTGCAATTAATGCTCAATAGAACCAATTATATTTTAGATTCATTTGGATTACCAAGGCCAAAAACATTTTTACAACCAAGTGGAAATTATTGCATGATGAGTAGGGCAGAGGTGAAAAATTTCTTTGGAAATGCCAATGGATTTACTGCAGGAGGTGTTTATATTTCTCCATCGCTTAAATATTATAACGAAGTAGATGCAAACAGCGATAAGCGTTTTGGAATGCATGGGCCTGATTTTAAAGAAGAAAACACCACTGCTAAAAGCATTATGGTTACCATTTCCGACAACAGTGCAAAACATCAAAACAGTTTTGGATTAAGCATGATGAGCGGAATGACTGGTGGTTTGGCAGGTTATATTGCAAGAGTTGATTCATTATTACAATGGTTGGATGCTAATAAATTACCCGTACTTACATTTAATAAATGGGCAAATATTTTGTACGATAGTATTCCAAATCCTTTTGTAAATGTAATTCCTAATTTGCAACAAGACTTGAATAAAAATGGCATTCCTGATGGATACACAGCACCATTTTCAGTGTTTGATACCACTGATGGGGTTTTGCTAAGTAAAAATATTTCATATAGTAAAAACTCAAATGGAGCAATGACTGCCATTCAAAATTTAGGTGGAATAGAAAAAGGCAATAACTTGTTTTATATTTCTACCAAAGGTTTTACTGGCGATTCAGTGCGAATTGCCATGTCGTATCCTGAACTTGGAAATACAAATATTAGTTTGATGGTTCCAGCAAATACCACTAATTGGAACCAAAATACGTTGATAATAAATATTCCTACTACGGTTTCAAAAGTGAATTTTTCTTTTTATGCAGTTAAAAGAAATATTGCTGGAAATATTAAAATAAGCGGTATGCAAATGTTTTCAGGAAGCACCCAAATGATTCAAAGTTTGCCTTTAATCAAGAATGAAGTAAACATAAATGAATCCAATAATATATCATCAAGATTGTCTATACTAAATAAAAATAATGAATCGTTTTTAGTTTATCCAAATCCTTTTGAACAGCAAATAAACATAGTTGGTTTAAACAATAATAGTGTTGTTTCTGTTAAGGTATTTGATGTTTTTGGTAAAGAAATAAAAAATAGTTTTGTACAATATGATGACAAAACTGAAGTTCAATTGAATGAAGCAGAAACCGGATTTTACATATTACAAGTTAAAACTTTAGATGGAAAAACTCAAACTTATAAACTTTTGAAAAATTAAATTATACGGGTATTTGATATAAGTTATTTAGTAAATTACATTGATTTCACATTGGTAATACTCCTGCTTTCAAAAGTTTATTTATTATAAAAAAAGACCTGCAAATTTTCATTTGCAGGTCTTTTTTTAAGAACAGAATTTTGGATTTATTTTTTCGAATTTTGAAAACAATTACTTAATAGTGATTGCAGTTTTTTCGGTTTTCTGTTCCAATTTTTTAAGTTCAATACTCAAAACTCCATCTTCCATTTTAGCCTCAATTTGGCTTTTGTCAATGGTTTCATTTAAAAGGAATTTGCGTTTAAACTTACCTTCAAACGATTCAATGGTGTGAAATTTACGGGTATCGTTTTCTAACTTTAAATGCTTTTCGCCCGAAATAACTAAAGTGTTTTTTACTATTTCAATGTTTACATTTTCTTTTTTTACACCTGGTAACTGAACGTGTAAAGTAAAATTGTGTTCATCTTCAGTAATATCTACTCTTGGAGAAAAATGAACATCGCGTTCAAATTTGCTCATTTGTTGGTTTAATAAACCATCTACTGAATTGAAAAATTGTGAAGGAACTGAGTTGTCGATAAAGAACTCACGTGCTGGATTTAATTTTAAAAATTTCATACTTTTTGTTGTTTTATTTTTTTTGATTGATATTTTTTATCTTTCAAAAAGTTTTCCAACCAATTTTATACGACAGAATGTCTTTTAAAGTAATAGTTTTCCAAATAAATTCAAAATAAAGCGACTTTATGTCTTTTAATTTTCAATTTCTTTCTGTGAAATCATAACTGATAAATCTAAATCCCCATTACTAAGTTGTTTTACTTCTATGTCAACAAAAATAAAATCTTCTTCAGAATACTCATCGTCTTTAATTTCAACAAGTTCATCAAACATTTCAGCAGTTTCAAATACAGAATTTCCTAAGTTTATTATTATTTTTCTTGTGTTTATAAATTTAATTTCGTCTAATGGTTTAAGTACAACCGCGTTCCAAACAATACTTGCAAAATATAGTTTGGATTTGGCTGAATCAAAATCATCGTCTAGTGTAAAAATATTAGAAGCAAATTTTTTAAGTACATCTGAATATTTAACTTTTCTTGTATTATGAAAGACTGTTACTCCTTTTTCTTTTGCTCTTTCTTTCAATACAATACCAGCAGGTCCAATACCAGCTGCAATTAACTCATTAGTTTCTCTTTCTTTTTTAGCTTCTTTAAGTCTTTTAGCTCTTTTTTTATTATCTGTTTTACCCATAAAATTCTTCTATTCAACTTTTCCAATTGGCAAAATTACTTCAAAAACAGTCCCAACATTTTCTGTACTTTTAAAACTTATGTTACCACCAGCAGCCTCTATCATGTTTTTTACCATTGGCAAACCCAATCCCATTCCATGAATTTTGGTACTAAAATAAGGAGTAAAAACTTTTAAAGCATCTTTTGTGCTAATTCCTTTTCCATTGTCGCTTATAGATATTTTTACAAAATTATTTTCAATTGTTGCGCTAATATCTATCAAGCCTTTTGTATCGTCAGGAATGGCTTGCGTTGCATTTTTTATTAAATTAGTAAAAGTTCTGTTCAGGTAATTATGATCGAAATACACATACAAATCGTCATTGATTTGATTCATAATTTTTATATTTTCATCGTTTTGGTGCAAGTCAATGATAGGCTGCAATGCTTCCAATAAATGAATATTATTAAACTCAGGCGTAGGCATTTTAGCGTAATTACTAAACTCACTGGCTAAGTCATTTAGCACATCTATTTGAGTAATTATTGTTTTACTTACTTTATGAAATGTTTCTTCTAGTTTAGGATGTTTATCGTTCCAAGCACGCTGCAAATGCTGCACACTTAGCTTCATTGGAGTTAAAGGATTTTTTATTTCATGTGCTATTTGCCTTGCAATATCGCGCCAAGCGCCTTCACGTTCACTTTGAGCTAATTTGCTGGCACTTTCCTCCAACTTATCTATCATTAAGTTGTATTGTTTTACCAAGTCCCCAATTTCATCTTTTCGGTTCCATAAAATTGGTTCGTTTTTCTTCCCTAAATTAGTTAAACTTAATTGGCGTTGAATCAAAGTAAGTGGATACGAAATATTATGAGAAATAATGTAAGCAATGATTCCAATAACGATAAATAACAAAGCATATAAATTAATAAAGCCTACAACTATACTCGAAATTTCACTGAGCAAATCCGCACGTTTGCTAAAATAAGGAAGTTGGGCATAGCCTATCAAATCGTTTTCGTTTTTGTAAATAGGAACATATGCAGCTATGTAACTAAAATCGGCTATTTTTTCGGCTTGACTAAATTGCGATTCTTTCAATTTGCTTAAATGATAATAAGCTGTTGGGTTAACCAAATCAGAAATTACACCTTCATCAAAAACCTTGCTAATACTACTAGCCACAAGCCTTCCGTTTAAATTATAAATACTAATATCGGTATCGTAAAAATCGGCTAATTGGTTTAAATATGCTTTAGTTTCGCTCTGTTTGTTTTTAATAATATAATCAGAAGCTTCACCTTGTAAAGTATTTACCACACTCCTTATTTTTCTGCTCAATTTTTCGTTTTGTTTGTCGTTATATTCCGATTGAATAAAACTAATGGTAACGTATGCAGTAATACCAAGTGTAATAAAAACAATCAAAATAATAGAAACTTGAATTCTAGTTCTAATTAAAACTACATCGGGATCTTTTATGAATAAAAAGCGATTGATATAATGTTTTACAAATCTATAAGTTCGGGTTTTAAGCAACTTAAAATCTTTCAAAAACCTTGAATTTACTACTGCATACAGCGTTAACGAAAAAATAAGTAGCAAGGTAAAAAAGGTAAATACCAATGAAAATAATCCCAAAGGTTCATAAAAAGCTTCGTGTTTTTTACTTACAATTACCGTTAATTGATTGTCGTTTTTGTACTCCAAATGTTCAAAATCATTTTCAATATAATTGGTAAATATTTCTTGCTCGGTAGTTTTACTATTTATAGTTCGGTAAGGATAATTTCCACTTTGACTGATAAGTGATTTGTTTTTATAAATGGCATAACTGTAATCAAATTTTTTAAATCCAATGGTATTGCTGGTTCCTTCTAATTGAAGTTCTTCAAATCTGTTCTCGTCTTGAATTAATTTGGGTTGCAGTTGTATAAACACATAACCTAAATTTAAACGTCCATTTTTTACTAAAAATTTCGATAAATATCCTTTTAAAAAGCTATTTGTTTTTAAATATTTAAAGTACTTATCAATGGTTTCAATCGATTGGTTTTTGTAAATTTCATTCAATTGATTATAGGAAATATTGTTCCTTTCGTTCAAATGATTTCCTAAAGAATCAAAGTCGTAAATGGTTACATCATATTTGCTCAAATAGCCTGTAAAGTAAAGCTGTTGCATGCTTTTTTTAAACTGCGACTTAGAAGCCATTTCATTTAAAAAGTAGTATTTTATTTGTTTGTCAACTACTATTTTCTTTTCAATATCGCGTAAAAAATATTCAGTATTTATATCGTTTTGCGATATTAATTTGCTGGCATAAAGTTGTCTGTTCTCTATGTCTTTTTTGTTCGAAAAATAATTTACAGAGTAACTAGTAGCAAATGAAATAAGGATTACCAATATAAAAAAATGTTGAAATCTGTTGGCTTTTGATACAAAATAATTAAAGGCAACAAATACAAAAATTAAACACGATGAACCTAAAAAATAAATATGTTTTCGTTCAAAAATGTAGTTAATAATTAAAGGATGAATTACCAAATAAATACTTAAAATTATTGCTGCAAGCACCCATTTATTAAAATTGTTTTTGGTTATAAACAAATAACAGTTTTTTACACAAATATGTATTACGGCCAAAAGAATTACAGCTATAAACAAACCATAAAAACTAAATTGACTAAGTAAATATACATTCTTTAAACTGAACGATATTTGCGAATCGAATACCAAACTACTAATACTATCAATGCCCGAATCTACTGCTGTTATGGTTATTAAAACATAAAATATTAGTTTAAGGTATTTGATATAAATATTGTTTTCCGTTATGCTTAAAATTCGTTTTGAGTCAATAAGAATAACAAACCAAATTGAAATCAATGCTACTGCCAAAAAATCGCCAAGTGAAGGAACTACATCGCTTGATGCGTAAACAATTGGACTAAATAATGGTAGTTTGTATAAATAGGAAGGTAAATGATATAAAAGCAATATTTTTTTTACCAAAAACAATACTATAAAGAAAAAAGATGTTCCAAAAGCAATGTTTATATACAATAAATGATTGCAAATCAAATGAAAGTTTATACAAAATATTGCTATAGCAAAAACTGAAAGAAGTATTAGCCAGAAATTATCAAGATAATTTTTACTGAAAATCTCAACAGAAAAAAGGTATTTACCTGAAATATCTTTAATATCTGAAAAGCCTTTTAATGGCTGTGGACTAATAATTCCATTGTCTAAGAACGACAATTCACTATTAAATTTATTGTTTAAATACTGATTTTTATAATTATATCCTTCATAAATATTGTAGAAAATAATGAATTGAAAACTTCCATTTATTTTGCTGTAAGCCAGGTAAGAACCATTGTTATTTACTATAAAACTTATTCCATCTTTAAATTTATTTCCAAACTTCTGGCCATTTATTAAATTACTTGTCCAGGTAAATAATGTATCATTTTTAAATATTTGAATTTGACAATTTTCTTGCTTTGCAATGTCATTTATGTTCAACCAATTTTTTTCGTAATTAATTGTATCGGTTAATAACTGCTGGTAGGTTTTTACCAGTGAAAGTTCTTTATTTCTTATGGTTTCTTGTAATCGTAAATAGGTAATTTGTTGTTGCTGTGGCGTGTCTTTTAAAAATCGTTGTTCTGCCAAAAACGAAAGCTGTAATAACAGAATCGATATTAGAAACCGAACAAAATATTTAAGTAATTTTTTATCTTTAAACACAGCAGTGATATATGATTGTTGATTTGTGATTTTTTTTGTAGAGACGTTGCACGCAACGTCTCTACTCGTATTTATTGTTTAGCAAATAGTTATTTACATAATCATTTACTGCATTTTCTACGTTTGTAAAATCTTTGTTGTAGCCAATTTTTTTAAGCTTTTCCATGTTGGCTTCTGTATAATATTGATATTTTCCTCTTATGTCTTCAGGTATATCAATGTATTCAATATTTGAAGGTAAGTGAAGTGCTTTAAATATGGCATTTACCAAATCATTCCAAGTTCTTGCCTGTCCCGTTCCTAAATTATAGATGCCACTGTTTTTCCTGTTTTCTAACAGAAACACACAAACATCACACAAATCTTTTACATAAATAAAATCACGCATTTGCTCACCGTTTTCAAACTCCGCTTTGTGCGATTTGAACAATTTTACTTTACCAGTTTCCTTTATTTGATTAAATGAATGAAAAATAACGGAAGCCATTCTGCCTTTATGGTATTCATTAGGACCAAATACATTGAAAAACTTTAAACCAACCCAAAAATATGGTTGTTTTTCTTGCTTTACAGCCCATTTATCAAACTCGTTTTTCGACTGTCCATAAGGATTCATTGGTTTCAATAAATCTAATTTACTTTCATCGTCATCATAACCATTTTCTCCTTCTCCATAAGTAGCAGCGCTCGATGCATAAACCAACGGAATTCCTTCTTTTACACAAATATTCCAGAGCGAAACACTAAAATCGAAATTCAATTCTTTAAAAATTGCTTCATCGGTTTCTGTGGTATCTGTCCTTGCGCCAATATGAAAAACAAACTGAACCTGATTAGCATTTATATTGAGCCACTCAAAAAAGTTTTTTCGTTCAATTTTAGCCGTAAATTTCTTTCCAACTAAATTCAAATTTCGGTTTTTGCAAGTATCAAAATCATCTACTAAAATCAAATCGTTATAATTTAGCTGGTTTAGTTTTGCCACCAAACACGAACCTATAAATCCTTCTGCACCTGTAATTACTATCATTTAAGTTATTATTTTTCTTTTTGTTTTATCAATAAATATGCACCTTTTATTGCGCCCCAAACTTGATTGCCATTGGAATCAAAACCTTGATCCCACCAAAGAATTGATTGATTTGAAACACTAATATTTCTGGTGGTAAATGTAGCACCATTAATTTTACTTGAGCAATCAATATCGTGTGTTCTTCCAGTTAAAACATTCAATTTATTTTTACTAAAAAAAACAGCGCAACCTGCTTGCATTTTCAAGCTATCAACATTCAAGTGTTTAAATATATTTCTTTCTTTCCAAGCACCAATAAATTTGCTTGGTGTTAGTAAATTATAAACCAACATTATTGCCAACGAATCGTTCATTTTAAATAATCTATAAACCTGTTGAATATAAGGTTTATGAAGGGTTTCAGCATTTGCTAGTTCTGCATAAAGCCAAAATTCATTCTTTCTGTTTTGCCAAATCGGAATAGTTCGGAAGCTAATTTCTTCATATGAAGAATCGATTTTTGTTTGTGTGGAATTACTAAAAGCACCCAACATATTTTTATATAAATTTTCCAAATCATTTTCGCTAATTTTTTCTTGTGCTTTGCAATGAATAAAAGCAGTTAGGAAAAAAAAAAGAATTAAAAACTTGTTCGGTTTCATGATAAATGATAAAAATATTTCTGCAAATAACCTTATTGAATTGATAAATTCAAATCAAATGTTTTTATTGTGCCTTTCAATTGACAAAAATAAATGAGAAATCAAACCATAAGTTGGCGATATGTAAGTATAATTATAGGTGTATTATTGCTATTAGCTGTGTATAAAATTGCTGCCGATTTATTTATAAATAATGTAAATAGCAATTCAAATAAAGCATTATATATTTACATAAAATCGAATGAAAGTTTAGACCGATTGCTTTTCAATATTCAAAAAGATAAAGTTTTAAAAAATGTTGAATCGTTTGAAAGAGTAGCAAAACTGATAGACTTAACCGATAATTTAAAAGCTGGAAGATACAAAATTACAGATGGAATGAGCAATATTGCTTTAATTAGACTTTTAAAATCGGGCAAGCAAGAGCCACTGAATTTAGTAATAAAGTATGCCAAACGAAAAGAAAATTTAGCATTAGCACTTTCAAAACAATTGGAGTTGGATAGCACTGAATTGATTTCACTCATGAACGATAGTTTAACTTTGAGCAATGCTCAAATGGATAGCAATAATATCATCAGTTTATTTGTGCCAAACACCTATAATATTTATTGGAATATTACTGGCAAAAAATTCATTGAGCGCATGCAAAAAGAGTACAATTCATTTTGGAATAGTAACAGAACAACAAAGAGCATTTTACTAAAAATGTCGCCACAGGAAATTACTATTTTAGCTTCAATAGTAATGAGCGAAACCAACAAACCAGATGAAATGCCAATTGTGGCCAGAGCCTATATGAACCGAATGAAAATTGGAATGCCTTTACAAGCAGATCCAACCATACTTTTTGCATTAAACGACACTAGTATAAAACGTGTTTTAAGTATTCATACAGCTTTGCAATCGCCTTACAATTCTTATTTAAACAAAGGTTTACCTCCAGGGCCAATATGTTTGGCATCGCCAACAGCTATTGATGCTGTGCTGAATGCGCCAATGCATAATTTCATTTATTTTTGTGCCAAAGAAGACTTTAGTGGTTACCATAATTTTGCTAAATCATTTTCGCAACATCAGGTAAATGCTCGTAAGTACCAACAAGAATTAAATAGGAGAGGGTATTAGAATTTTGGGTTTTGGATGATGAATGAAAAATCAATTTCGTTTACCTCAGCTTTTTTTATTTTATTTGATATTCGTTTCGACAAGCTCAACGACCCGGACATTGAGCTTGTCGAAATGAATTTTCCTTAAGTAAACGACATTGAATTTTGAATGATTTTATTACTGGTATAACCGATGCCATCGCTTAAAGCGAAAGCATCGGTTCAGATCTTATTAAATAAACTTTTACTTATCAATTGCTTCTGCAATTTTTTTCAAATCTTTTATTTTAAATTTATAACTAGCTGGTGAATATTTTGAGTATAACATATTGCCAGTAGTACCTTCAAAAATACTAACAAACTTATCAGTTGATGATTGAATATGAGTTAAATAATAAAATTTTTCTTTTCTAAGAAGTATCAAACTATCAAGCTTACTTTGTTCAATGAATGTTATAAAATAAGGCAAATTATCTGTTTTAAGACTTTTTTCTTTTAAAAAAGTAATCCATTCTAATTGACTTTTTTTGTCTTTGTCTTCTTTTATATATTCTGGTAAATAAAGTGTATCATTCGTTAATTTTTTTACATTATCCAAATCAATATATTCAGAGTAAAAACCATTTGTTTTTCCTTTTATTATTAAATCATTTATTCTTTTAAAATACCCCTTTATAAATCCAGGACTCCAATTTTTGAAATGAATCAAAGTAGGCAACAGTTTTGAAATTTCTTCTGATTCTGATTCTTTTTTATCAAATTCTTTTGAATTATGCAATTTTTCCCACCAATCATCTTCTGGAAAAAGCCCAATACGACTTATCATTAACCAGTATTCTATTTCGCCCTTTTTATTAAATTGAGGTAGTTTTAAATCATAAAATACATGGAGATTATAAGCTTCTAAATTTCCAATATATTTTTTGTACCCACCAAAACTAGCAAAAGCACAATCAGTTCTATTAGCATATTGAATTTGTTCATGAGGAAGAATAACTTTAAATTTATTTACAGTCCATACTTGCGATATAGCATTTTCAAATTCAGCTTTCCTCAACGAATCGCCAGTTTGTAAGATAAAAATAGTAGTAAATAAAGATTTTAATTTTCCAATATTCTCTGGCGAAAGTTTTCCACTTCTATTTCCTTGTGGAAAATCTGCCGAACCTACTTGAATTTGAGATTTTGCAATAATAGCTGTTACTAAAAATAAAATGGTAATTAACTTCTTCATTTTAGTTTAAATGTTTCTCCAAATGTATAATTATATTTCATTCAACAAAACCTATTGAATTAATACTTTAAAACAGTAATCTATCAACTGATCAACATACTTTTATTTATCAATAGCTTCTGCAATTTTTTTCAAATCATATTTTTTGAATTTATATTCCATTGTGGAATATTTTGTATAAATCATATTACCACTTGCACCCTCAAAAACATTTATATATTTTTCTGAGGAGTTAATAATACAAGACAAATAGTAGAATTTTTCTATTCTATTTAGAATCATACTATCAAGTTTAATTTGGCTGATAAAAGAAACCGTAAAAGGTAAATTTTTCAGCTCAAAATCTTTGCAATCATCTTTAATATATTCAGGCAGGTAAAGAGTATCCCCTTTTAATTGAATTAAGTTTTTGTGATTCAAAAAGTTCAATTTGTTGTCATCATAATAAGACCTGAAAGTATTTCCAGACTCTAAAACATCATTCATCTTTTTAAAATAACCTTTTAAAAATCCTGGACTCCAGTTTTTAAAATATACAGATGAATACATTAATTTTGACAATTCTTCTGAACTAATTGTACCTGATCCTAAAAATATATTTACTTTTCCAGTTTTTTTTTCGTATAATAATCTATCTCTATATTCATTATCGGGGAATAAATTTAAACTACTAATCATATTCCATTCTTTTATTTTTCCATTTTTAGAAAAAATAGGGAATTCTAATTTATAATTCATTATTATTCTTGATAAGGTATTGTTACTATAATCCAAAAACGCATCAAAATGTCCAAAAGCACAATCAGTTCTATTAGCATATTGAATTTGTTCATGAGGAAGAATAACTTTAAATTTATTTACAGTCCATACTTGCGATATAGCATTTTCAAATTCAGCTTTCCTCAACGAATCGCCAGTTTGTAAGATAAAAATAGTAGTAAATAAAGATTTTAATTTTCCAATATTCTCTGGCGAAAGTTTTCCACTTCTATTTCCTTGTGGAAAATCTGCCGAACCTACTTGAATTTGAGATTTTGCAATAATAGCTGTTACTAAAAATAAAATGGTAATAATTTTCTTCATATTAGTTTTAAAGTATTCTCCAAATGTATAATTATATTTCATTCAACAAAACCTATTGAATGAATACTTTAAAACAGTAAACTATCAACTGACAACTAAATCCACTAAGTCAATAAGTCAATTATTTCATCTATATCAATAGTTTTTATAAAACTTTCTTCAGTAGTAATGATATTATCGGCCAATAGTTTCTTTTTGTTTTGCAGGGCAATAATCTTTTCTTCAACTGTATCTTTGGTAATGAATTTATAAATAAATACCGATTTGGTTTGCCCTATTCTATGCGTTCTATCTACCGCCTGACGCTCAATGGCTGGATTCCACCAAGGATCAATCAAAAACACATAATCAGCATTGGTTA